>NZ_JACJON010000084.1 GCF_014695585.1 Microcoleus sp. FACHB-831
TTATGAACGCTTACCACAAACTTCAGAAACTTTTATTTATATTGCGATGATACGTCTTATGGTTCGACGACTTGCATGAGTTTTGACTCAGTTTGACTTTTAAAACATCCTCTTAGCTGCGGACTCTATTACACTTGTCGCCCAGTCTGGCAAGCTCATCCCCTCCGCCCGTGCGACATCCTGAAGCTTGGGCAGCAAGTGGGCTGGTAAGGTAAGGGTAATTGTTGAGTGGGTGGAATATCTGGTTTTTTGGTCGAATTTTTCAACCTGGCGATCGCGGTAAGTCCATAACTCACATTCTTCACCCCGCGTAGCACCGTCTTTCTCCAGAAAACTCACTTTGCCCAAGTTGTAGCAGTAGAAACTTTCGTTCCCGATTGCTTCACCTTTATGTTGGCAGTTCCAGCAACTCGGCAGTGGCGAAGCTTGCACCTTGTTAGTTGAATCCTTTGGTGTCGGGCGTTTGTTGCTCTTGCTGCTTGATTCCTTTTGTGTAGGATTTTTAATAACTGCCATCAGCTTAACGGCTGCATCTACACTTTGCTCGTTCAAGGTAGAACGCAGCGATCGCGCTACTTCTATATTTCCCAGCCAGGTTTGTTCATCTATATATTCCACAACTTTAGCGGCTTTGGCATAATTGCGACCGCTGCCCAATCCGACCAGTTTAGCTAGGCGATCGCGTGTTGTCCCTCGTTCGCCGAGCAGTTGTGGAAAATTTTCCATAACTGCTCTACCACTGTAGTTACTCTGAGCAGCTAGTTGCCTCCTACGCGCCGCCAAGTCTTCTATCTGTTTCCACGCCGCCGCTTCTCGTACTTTCTGTTCTACCGTTTTAGAACGGCTGGCATTTTCCAGCAGCAGCGCTTGCACTTGGGCTAGTTCTGAGGGAAATTCTCTCACCTCTACAGGTATGCTCTGCCAACCCAGTTGCAGCAATGCTCTCCAGCGGCGGTGTCCGCTGATAATCGTTCGGTCATTGGTGACAACCAGCGGTTTAACCCACCCGGAATCGCGAATGAGAGCCACCAGATCGCTTACATCTTCTTCTTCACCCCGATATATTGAGGTATTGCGAGGATGGGGTTTTAGTCTTTTAGGATCTATTTGAGAGAATACAGATGGTATGGGTTCAGCAGTTATAATTCCAGTTAATAAACCCTTAGAACTGTCCATTACTATAGTCCCGGTTCCTAATTAGTTGGGTAATATCTTTTGCGCTTGATAACTACTCGTTATTTAGAGAGCGGACATGAAAGGGAGGTGGAGAGTGTTTAGTGCGATCGCGCATCGCGTAATACTAAGACATAGCCCACAATCCACTACCTTCCCTGGCAGGCAAACCATTCCTGCTAGACGCTCTCTATTTCAGAACATGACAGTGCCGTGCAAAATTAGATAATCTAGTCATTGCCTAGACTCCTTTTTCAAAATTGGGGTAACAGCAGCAGCCTATCGACCCTGCAAAGCTAGACTGGCATCTGCTACTTTTTCACAAGCAAACACTACTTGTTCCACGCCCTAGTAAAGTTAAGCGTACCCTCTATAATACCCCCAAGAGTACCCTCTAACGTACCCAACTGAAAATTTTCCCAGAACCATGCGAACAAAGTACGTCAAAGTCAGGCTAACGGAATCTGAATTTAGTCTTTTACAAGCTGAGGCTGAAAGCCAGAATATATCTATGGCAGAGGTTTTGAGAAAATACCTTTACCAACTAGGTTCCTCGTCCCATTCGCAAAAAATCGCAACTAACCAAAAAACAATTCCGGTCTAGTATCCTCTGCAATACTAAGTCTCGGCAGGTGCGGTGAGGGGAATAATAAGGCCAAAGTAGGCAGTAAGCATTTAGGGGCAACAGTGCGATCGCACTTTCACTTGCCAAGAGCAGT
Organism: Microcoleus sp. FACHB-831; assembly: GCF_014695585.1. Taxonomy (NCBI): domain Bacteria; kingdom Bacillati; phylum Cyanobacteriota; class Cyanophyceae; order Oscillatoriales; family Microcoleaceae; genus Microcoleus; species Microcoleus sp. FACHB-831. The sequence continues at coordinate 1,893 of NZ_JACJON010000084.1, forward strand.
TATGGAAAATTTTCCATAACTGCTCTTGGCAAGTGGTTCAGTGTAATACTCCGCCTCGATTTCCCTCGTCCAGGGTAGATTGGTGATCGCTCCCTGAATGGCGTGTCTGCCACGCCGCATAGAAAAACAGGATAGCCATCAATAAATAGCCAACCGCCCAAGCACTGCCAGCACCAAAGCCCAACTTAATGACTGTATCGGCAATTCCCCAGTTGTAGCTGTGCATCAAACCCACCCAAGACATTAAAGCGGCGGCTATCGACCAAAAAGCTGCCCCACGAAAATTTCGCTCAATAATGTAGACGGTGATACCAGCCAGAAGCATCGAGCTAAAAATAAATCCCTGTTCGAGGGCAAAAGCTCCATCGATAAAGGTGTCGAAGGCTTTAAATTTATCAATCAACGCTGGTGTCAAAGGATTGGCTGGCGTACCCATTCCAGCCGCTTGTAGGGCTTGTTTGGCAATTAATGCCCCCCATGCGGCGATCGCTGGTAGCAACCCAACCACAACAGCCGGGGCATGATGAGATGGTGTTGCTTCAAAGCTTTGGGCGACTATTACAATGCCAATCCACAAAACAATCGCCATCCCCGCATCAACGGGTACAAAGTAGGCTAACAATCCTACAGTGCCACTCAAACACAGCAAAGACATCACCACGCCGTTGAGGACAGAGTATCCCACTCGCGCCCCCATCGCTTTCCAACCCGGATGACCGATGTAAATCGTGGTGGGGAAACAAGAACCGCAGACAGCAGCGACAATCGTGCCAATTCCATTAGCAGCAAGACAAGGTGTAGCGGGGTAATTATCTCCCGCTGCTTCAGCACTTTCCAAGTTTTGAATGCTGCCGATTAGGTTAAATAGTCCCATTGGCAAGATAACGCTGAGATAATCTAATAACGTCCCACGTCCATTCCACAGTTCTCCTAGCCAGAAGCCCGGTAAATAAAGGCCAATCGGTTGTAAGGCGGTGGCAAAACGGGCGTTATCCCAACTCATTAACCCGGTTCCCCAAGCAAGGGCAATGCCTAACAGTACGGCTAGCAGTCCACCAGGAATCGCAAATTTTACTCCGCCAAAGTAAGTTAGCAGAATTACCCCTAACGGCACTAAACCCACAACTGGATTGGCAAAGGTGCGGAAGAGGAAGCCGATGGCTATGAAGGTAAGGGCAATGCCGCCTAAAGTTGAGAGGAGTGCGGCGCGGGGTGCGATCCGTCGTAAGTTATTGCCAAACCAAGCACCACCCAATTCAATTAATCCGCTACCCAAGCAAGCGACTAAACCTGCTTGCCAAGCTAGTTCGGCTGCTTGTTCGGGTGAGACGCCTTTAGCGATCGCTGCCAGCTTAACTGGTAGCATAACTAAAAACACATAAGCAAACAGGCTGACTGTGTTGATGCCATAGGGAAGTGCAGTAATGTCATCCCGATTCTCTCGTTGTCCCACTTGATAAGCAAGCCAACTGTAGTAGATGTTGCCAACTATTAAGGAGAGTGCCACTCCCGGCAGGATGCGTCCGTAAATCAAGGCAGGGGGGAAGCCGAGAACTCCCCCGCATAGATTCACGATCAGCAGAATTTGAATAAAATTGTCGAGTGCTAGCCCAAAGAATCCATCAATATCTCGGCGGACTAGCCAGCGTGGAGATGCGATCGCTTCCATATATATGATTTAAACAACAGCTGTGGGTGAAACTATCTGGGATACGCCTATCTGAGGGGGCAGATCCAAACAAAGTGGAATTGCGATGCGATCGCGGATGAAGGTATGCACTCAACCTCCGAATCGCACACCCCGCCTGCAATATCTAAGCATATAGTTCCGATAATTAGTCTTTAGTTACAACAGCGACCAATCAATTTGTGACTTTTTGCCAGCCCAAAAGTGCGATCGCGGCTGTAAGCTTTAGTAACTTGCCAAACCTCAACACAGCTTGTAAATTTATGTTAATAGAATCGCGCTGAGAATACAGCTACAGCTGAATTTAACCTAGAGACGCGATTAATTGCGGAGGTACAAGAGAAAGATAACCAACACAATCATTATTTGGAATAATGAATTAGGCTTTTTATCCAACCTAGCTATTGTTGGTTGGTGTAGATTGTAGAAACAAGATTAATCGCGTTTATACAAGCGATCGCTTACCGAGTACCAGACCCAAATTAGCTAAATTTTGCCAATTCTAGGGTTGTTTTTTTAACCCATTAGACCGAATCTAGAAAATAGTATCCTTCAAAGATGTACTAAATTTTAATTGAAATGCTACATCTGGCCTTAGTGCAAAAAAATGAGTTTTCAGATGGGGTCGCCCTGCAATTGCTAGCCCGTCAACAAAGTGAGGATTCTTGGGTAGTCATGGCGAAGAAAGATGTTGTTTCCGTTGCCAAAGCTGACTCCTTAAATGAAAATCTGTTAGTTCTGGTAGAGCTTGATAATACTAATCAGGTTCTAAGTATTAAAGATGCAAAAGATTGGGTTTTGGATTTAGTGCAGCAGTACCTAACTAGCGGCATAACCCCAGGATCTTTACAACAAGAAGCTGAAAGGGCAGAACAATGGCGGCAAGATCTGACTTTACAAAGTCAGGAATTAGCTCGTCGGACAATGGAAATGGAAGCACGTCAAGAACAAATTCAAGCCTTAGAAGAAGACCTCAAACGGAAGGAGAAACAACTGGAAAAGAGAGAAGAAGAAGTGAATAGTCAAATGGCTAAAGATGCGTAAGCTAGTGGTTAATAATTTAAATTGATAATTTATGTTCATTAGCTATCAATTTAAACCATTAACTACTAACAATTAAATCGAAACATTGGAATCTACAAGGCTTGATGGCTGGTTGGGAACAGCAACAGTTGAGGGTCGCCTTGGTTCCCCCAGCATGAGTATAGAGCAGGTCAATTGCTGGATCAACTGGGTTGTAACATCGCTAATTTCTAAGCCACCAGCCGTGCGCTGCCGTATAGAGCGCAATACAATCAAATCAACCGACTTAGAAGCAGTAAGAATCGCTTGAGCCACGTTTTCATGTGGAAGGATCTGAATATCTGCTTTACAGTTAGGAGCAGATTTAGAAACTATTAAAGACAACTGCGATCGCATCCAGGCTATCTTACTAGGCTTGGTTTTGGTATTGCAGACGTGGAACAAGATTACCTCAGCCTGATTAGACGCTGCCAAGATTTCGGCAAACCGCACTGGCCGCACAGCCTGCTCTGTTAAGTTTTCTACAGGCACCAAGATGCGGCGAATTTCAGAAGGAGAACCAAGCAAGCGCGTTACCGCTACAGGACAGTGGGATGCCCACAAGACGCTATCAATAACATTGCCAAACAACCGCGCCCTCAAGCCCGTCCGGTTGCCCCAGCCCATAACAATTAAACTCGCTTTTTGTTCCCGGCTGGCACGGCTAATACCCTGAGCAATTTTGTCATCAAGGCGCACAAGCCCCTCTGCTGTCACGCCCAGCTTTAGACTTAAATCTTTGGCTCTCTCAATTAGCATTTCACCGCGTTGGAATGCCATTTCTAACTGGGGAGCATCCATATGAGCATGAGCGTGAGCGATCGCTAAGGGCACGATCCGCCCACCTTCATGCCGCGCTAGTAATGCTGCCATTTCGATTAAATGTTGCTCAGTCTGAGGATTGGAAAGGGGGACAACAACTCTAAAGGGATGCTCTACTGAGGTAGATTCCCAATCAACTAGCTTTATGTCATCCTCAATCCTAGTTTCCGGTACGCTCAACCCGACCGCTACCCGGCTCGTAATCACTGGCCCCAGGGTTGCCGTCACCAGCATCAACACCAGGACGCTGTTTAACACCCCTTCTGTTAATAGCCCTACCCGATAGCCAACTAGAGTAGCCGCTAGCGTTGCCGCCACCTGGGGTAGCGACAGCGACCACATAGCTAGCATTTCTTGCCAGGTGTAGCGGTATGTGAGCTTAGCAAAAAGAGCCGCTAAAAACTTACTCCCAATCAAACCCAACACAATCGCCAGCGTTAGCCAAACAGAGGAGAGAGTTTTAATAAAAGCTGGGATATCAATCAGCAGCCCCATATCCACAAAGAAAATTGGGATAAACAGGACGCTACCGACAAAAAGCACCTTCTCTTTAACTGGTCCTTCCCCAAGAACATCATTCACAGCCAGACCAGCAAGGAAGGCTCCGACAATTTTTTCTACCCCAATCAGCTCGGCTCCCAACGATGCTAGAAATAGCGCCAGCAGTACAAATAAAAATTGATTGCCCTCTTCGTTCCCAGAGCGTCGAAAAAATTCTTTACCTGCCCAATCCAAACCAAACAATACCAGCGCAGAGTAGACAATCAACGAAGCCAACAAAGTAAACAGCTTGGCAGCGGTGAAGTCACCCTTATGAATCCCTACACAAACAGCCAATACCAGTAAAGCGCCAATGTCGGTAAAGATAGTCGCTCCAATTGTTACGGTTATTGCTTCATTGGCCACAACGCCCAGGCGGCTAACAATCGGATAAGCCAAAAGCGTATGAGAGGCAAAGAGAGAGCCAATCAAAACTGAAGCATTCCAGTCAAACGCGAAGAGACGACCCACCGCCGTCCCTACAATCATGGGCACCAAAAAGGTATAAGTGCCGAACCCAATTGAGCGATGCTTGGTTTTGCGGAATTGTGCGATATCAACTTCTAAACCTGCAACAAACATCAGATACACTAACCCGATGTCTGAGAGCAACTGCATAGTCTTATCTTCGGTATCAAGCAGCCCTAAAGCGTTAGGGCCGAGAATTACCCCAGCAGCCAGCAAACCAACCAATCCTGGCACTCGCAGCCGCTCGAAGAGCATAGGTACGATCAAAATGACCGCCAGCAAAATCGCGAAAGGAACGATTGGTTGATGCAGGACGTGCAAAATAGATTCCATAGGGAGCAGCGCCAGTCAGAAAGTTTAAATTAATAGCTACTTTCTTAACTCAACACTTAAAACTCCAAAATAAAAAGATTCTATGGGTGTATTTGGCTCAAAATATATCTCAAGCGATCGTAGTCGTCCTTAAGCAGGATACTTAGAGTCCGCCCAGCTTGAATTAACCATTCCCGATCTGCTTTGCGTAATTGATAAATATCGCGGACGGCAGCTGCCGCCAGCGCCTCAACGGGCGCTCCTATTACCTGCAATAATGTTCTTAGAAAATCCAGTTGTTCGCTGAAGTGAATAATTTCTGCTGGTTCGCAACAGTAAACTGCTTGATGGATTTGCGGCGGTCGGGGCGGCAAATATTGGTAAATAGCCCCGCTGGAACTTTTAGAACCATTTGCTCCCTGGTGGGGTGCTTCAAATCCAACGATAGCAGCTCGAAACTCGGTTTTAAGCATGGCAAAAATCTGGGGTTGCTGCTCTCGCAGTTCCTGCAATGACAGCCCTAAAGCTCTTGCCCGGTGAACTGTATCGATGGGGCTAGTTGTGGCATGGTAAACGACGGCAAATACTTGATTACCCGACTCTTCATCCACAGACTTGACCCAACTGCCAAAAGGAGGCATGACTGGAAAGCTCAAATCTTCAGGGTCGAGACACTGCGCTAGGAATTCCGTCGTGGCAGTTTCAATTACTTCTGCAATATAGTTAGGATGGCGGTTTCCCGTTGTAAATTGTGGTAGAGGAAGACGCATAATTAATTATTTATTATTCAAAAGTTCATTGTGCATTGTTCGAGAGCAAACTGCCGCGAACTATGCACAATGAACCATGAACGATTAACTATTTTGCTTTTTTGCGGCCAGCGGATGTATCTACAAGTTCTATTTCTGAGAGTTGGAAGGTGATGAGCTTGTCCCAGTTGCCACCTTCAAATAGAACAGCAGCTTTGCCATCGCTAACTCGTTGGACAAGTCCTTTAAAGCCGTAGTAGGTATCTTCGGCATTCTTGACGCGAACAGGCGATCCGGGCAAAATCATAATTCTTTCATCAATAGGTTTGCATTTACTAGCTTAATAGGACTTAGGGAATAATTTTTAGTTATGAGTTATGAGTTTTGAATTAATTTAGACCTCATAACTCATAACGCTTAAAACCTAAGTCGGTGTCGATACTTGGCGACAGACTCTACAAGCCCAATAGCCAGAAAGTTGGTCAGCATGGCGGATCGCCCATAGCTGATCCAGGGTAGCGGAATACCAGTTACTGGCGCGAGGCCGATGGTCATGCCAATGTTGACAATAACCTGAAACACAATCATGGACAAGACGCCAATGGCTAGAAGAGAGCCAAAATTATCTCTAGCATTTTGGGCAATCAGGACTAAACGCAGGCAGACCAACCAGAAGACGAACAGCAGGCACAAGCCGCCAACAAAGCCCAGTTCCTCTCCTATGGCTGAGAAGATGAAGTCTGTATGTTGTTCGGGGATAAAGTTGAGTTGGGTTTGCGTTCCTTTGTTGAGTCCTTGTCCCCAAAATTCGCCTGCTCCAATGGCAATGCGAGATTGGATCAGGTGATAACCTCCGCCCAAGGGATCTTTTTCGGGGTTAAGAAATAAAATCACCCGCTGTTTTTGATAGTCTTTCAAAACTCCCCAAATGATATGTCCTACTTCACCTCCCACAAGGTTTCCCAGGATGGCTCCAGCGGTACCAAATTTGGGCCAAGGAAGAGTGCGCCATGCAATGACCCCCATGAGCGCCGTCCAGATTAACCATGCAGGAATATGCACGTTAAAGAGGATGGCTGAGATAACCGGAGAAGTCAGCAGCACCAACCACCCTGGATTGGCATTACCCCAGTAGAGCATACCCAATACTATGGCTCCAAATACTAGGGAGGTTCCCAGGTCAGGCTGCAAGAATACTAATATCCAAGGAACTCCTGTAATTGCTAAGGCTCTTAAAACAGCTGGAATGGTTGATGCGGGCTTTGCGTGGAGCAGGGCAGCTAAGGTGATTATTACGCCTACTTTGGCAAATTCTGAAGGTTGAAGGTTGAAGCCGCCAATGGCGATCCAACGTTGCGCTCCTTTGGCACTAGCTCCAATTGCCATTACTGCTATCAGGGATAGATTGGTAATGGCATAAATAATCCAGTGCCAGTGAATGAGTACTTCGTAACGCGATCGCGCGATAAATAAGGCGAGGGTCAAGCCAATGCCGCCAATCAGCCAGTGCCACCACCAGTCTGTCTCGGCAGCCCTTAGTTCCGCGCTGCGGATCATTATCCCCCCAAATACGGTCAGGCCGACGGTTAATAGCAATAGCATCCAGTCCAGCTCTTGCCAGGATGCGATCGCGCTGCGCCATCGACTACCAATCACCGATCTTTTCAACGACCTTTGCAACATTTCTTCATAAGTAAAAAGTAAAAATTAAAAAGGCAAAAGAAAGAATTTTTACTTTTACCTTTTGCATGAGTGTATTTTGCCTTAAGTTAAAGCGGCGACGGAGACGGATGCGGCAATTTGAGACGCGATCGCTACGAGTGCTTTAGCTGAAGCAGACTCAGGAAAGCCTACAACAATGGGGATACCGCGATCGCCGCCCTCCCGCAAAGGAATTTCTAACGGTATCCTACCCAACAATGGCACTCCTAATTCCTTCGCTGTCTTCTCACCACCACCTGATCCGAAGATGTCATAGTGTCTATCCGGAAGATCCGGTGGAATGAAATAGCTCATATTTTCTACTATCCCCAATACAGACACTCCCAGCTGCTGGAACATCTTCAACCCCTTGCGCGAGTCCAACAAAGCAACCGTCTGCGGCGTCGTCACAATAACCACCCCAGCCATTGGCACAGCCTGGGCCATTGTCAGTTGGGCATCGCCCGTTCCTGGTGGCATATCCACAATCAAATAGTCCAGTTCGCCCCACTGCACCTGGTAGAGGAACTGGCGAATAATACCATTCAACATCGGCCCGCGCCATATTACTGGCTGATCCTTGTCAATCAAAAACCCCATCGAAACCAACTTAACGCCGTAGTTAAAAGCTGGTTCAAGTTCTTCACCCTTAGCACCCTGCCGCACCATTACCCCGGCGTCAGCCAATCCCAGCATCGTTGGGTCGTTGGGGCCATAAATATCCGCATCAATCAAGCCAACTTTAGCCCCTGCCTGCGCTAAAGCAACCGCCACATTCACCGCAACCGTGCTTTTGCCAACCCCACCCTTACCGCTGGAAATGGCAATAATATTTTTGACACCTGCAATCCCAGTGCGATCCGGAAGTGACTTTTGGTGGGGCGTCTCAGCCGTCACTTCTACAACCACATCGGTTACTTCAGGTAACTGCTTCTTAAGCGTCTGTTCGCATTCTTCAACTATGAACTGCCGCAGCGGACAGGCGGGAGTTGTCAGCACCAAAGTAAAACTGACTTTGCCTGCGTCAACGGACACATTGCGAATCATGTTCAATTCCACCAAACTCTTACGAAGTTCGGGGTCTTGAACGGGTCGCAGCACTTCTAAAACCGATCCAGCATCTAGCATATGACAATTGCATTCCTTACCTCAGCTATTACAACTGGGGTAACTTTATCATGGGTTCTTAAAGCATCTTAACGGTTTGGTTGTCTCCATGAGGCTGGGGCTGGGGGCATATGCTTAGCTCACTAAAGTTTATCTTGGCATTGCACCAAGGATAGATACCCGCTCAGAGAACTGGTGCAAGCGTAAATTAAGACACCCGACGAGATTAGATAACTGTGAAAGTGGGTTATTTTGCAGGCTGGAGCCTAAATCGCTCTTAAAACTGAACCGCGATCGCGATCGTTCTTTAAAGAACCACTTCCTCCGCGGCTTGGGCTAACTCGGCTGCCACCCTCGCCGCATAAGGGCGGATCATCCACCATAGCAAAGGTGATAACCAACCGCGCAAGGTGACTGAATAAGACACGTAAGTACCGCAAACAGTAGATTCAACTTGATACGTTACCCGTTTTTCAACTCCAGGGAGTGCCAGAAATCGCACAGACAGTAACTCCATCGGGCTGACGCGCTCAACAAAAATTCTTACAGGAATGGGAATTAAGCGAGTTACTACCTGATAAATTAAGCCTGGTTTGGCAATCAATCCCAAGGGAGCATTGGTGCTACTCAGTAACGGATTCCACGAAACATCAGCTAAATTGATTAATTTTTGCCATAGAACATCTATTGAGGCAGAACTCAGGACGCGATACGTCCTTAAGAGGGAAAACTCGCACCTAAGACTCTCTCGACCAGCGATGAACTTGAAGGAAAAATTGAAAATCACGACACGCTTCCAGCGCCAGCCCTACAAAGTATTAATATTATGCAAAGGACTTGAGCTTATAACCCCCCTCTAGCATACTTTGTAACTAGCGCAACATATCAGGGTCTGGACTCCAATGCTTAGCGATTAAATAACAACCAATTATTAGTCCAAAATGTCATTTAAAACTGGCGCGATCCAAGGTAGTCTAGAAGTCAAGTACCGGGATGGGTAGCCAGAAAAATTTGTTTATGACAGCGACTTCTTCAACCGAAACCACAACTTCTAATTTTCTGCCCCCCTCGTCATCGAGAGAGAGGGTGAGCGAGTTTATGCGATCGCTGCAAGATGAAATCTGCGAAGCCTTGCAGGCGGCAGATGGCGCTGGCACATTTAAAGAAGATGCTTGGGAGCGAGAAGAAGGCGGCGGCGGTCGTTCCCGCGTCATCCGCGACGGAGCGGTCTTTGAACAGGGAGGGGTTAACTTTTCTGAGGTTTGGGGGGAACATCTACCACCATCCATTCTGACGCAACGCCCAGAGGCAGAAGGTCATCGATTTTACGCGACGGGCACTTCGATGGTACTGCATCCGCGCAATCCTTACATCCCAACCGTTCACCTCAATTACCGCTACTTTGAGGCAGGGCCAGTATGGTGGTTTGGCGGTGGCATCGATCTGACGCCCTACTACCCCTTTGCCGAAGATGTTGCCCACTTCCACCGCACCCTCAAACAAGCCTGCGATCGCCACCACCCCCAATACTACCCAGCATTTAAACTCTGGTGCGATGAATATTTTTATCTCAAGCACAGACAAGAGACGCGGGGCGTCGGTGGCATCTTTTTTGACTATCAAGATGGTCAGGGTACTCTTTACCGGGGGCCGAATCCTTCAGGGCCAGCAGAGGCTTATAGTGCTGAAGTAGGCACTCTAGAGGCTCGCAATTGGGAAGATTTATTTGCCTTTGTCCAAGAATGCGGTAAAGCATTTTTACCAGCTTACCTGCCTATAGTAGAGCGACGGCAAGCAATGGAGTATGGCGATCGCCAACGTAACTTCCAACTGTATCGCCGAGGCAGGTACGTCGAATTTAACTTAGTCTATGACCGGGGCACAATTTTTGGTCTTCAAACCAACGGGCGCACCGAGTCAATTCTCATGTCTTTACCACCCCTCGTGCGCTGGGAATACGGCTATCAACCGGAACCCAACACCCCAGAAGCAGAGTTGTATGAAATATTCTTGAAGCCTGGGGATTGGGCAAACTGGACTCCTGCTACCAAGAATATCTGAGTTAAAGTTAGACTACTGAAGATTTCATTTACAACAGCAATAGTAGCCAAATGCGGCTCCCCTTTAGATATAAAGAAGGTAGCCGCCGCCGCAAGGAGGTATCAGTGATTCACATAGATCAGAGAACGCACACGACCCAAGATGGCACCACAGTCATCGTCTTAGCGCCCAGCGGGCGTCTAGATATCACTACTGCTTGGCAATTTCGTCTGAAATTGCAAGAGTGTATTTCCAAACTTAGCAGCCATGTAGTCGTTAATCTTGGTCAGGTTAATTTTATCGACAGTTCTGGATTGACCTCCCTAGTGGCTGGAATGCGCGACGCTGATAAAGTCAAAGGCAGCTTCCGCATTTGTAATGTCCATCCAGAAGCCAAGCTAGTGTTTGAAGTCACGATGATGGATTCGGTTTTCGAGATTTTTGAAACCGAGGAAGAAGCTCTCGAAGGTGTCCCCCGGAGTATAGCTAGCTGAGAAAGATTTTAGATTTTAGATTTTGGTTGTTCCCTTAAATAAATTCCTAATCTAAAATCTTGGGTCAGACAGCTAATTCGGCAGAAAAATCTTGCCGTTTACTATAGCGAAAGGGGCCAAGTAGTGCCCCCCAAATGGCCTGTCCGGTTTGGGGGTCAATACCTTTGTCATAGGTCAAAAATTCTTCCTGTGTTGCCTCAAATCCCAAGGCGACATAGTAGGTTTGGTCTTGATAACTAAAGCAGCATCTCTCCGCCGTTGCGGGTGATGTAGAAAAATGATAATTGTTTGAGTCTAAGCGTCGCTGATTGACGTTCAGGGTGCAACTCGGTAGGAACTCCATTTGTTCTGGAGTTAGTGCCTCGATTAAAGCTGGATTCCGACCGCCACCCCTAACAGCATTAGGGTCTTTCAGCATATAGTAATTCACCTGCAAAAGTGCGGGGTCGGTATCGCTCTGACGCAGCCGCACGATCCGGGGACGATAGGGGTTGTCTAGCTTGAGGATATTAGCTTGCTCGGCAAAAAGCGTGATGCTGTCTTCCGCAAACAGATGGACTGGTCGCTGCCAGAGGCGGATGTGTACATACCAGGCAGGATCGGCTACAGCCTGTTCCCCATTATCAAATTCACCAGCCATGTACTTTGCCAGGGCAATTAGTTCAAGAGAAAAAGTCATAAGTTATACATTTTAGATTTTAGATTTTGGGAGCCTCGCCAGTAGGTAGTTTCAGAACTTCAACCCCACAATCCTAAACTAGATGGTATGAAAGCGTTGTGTCGGTGTCTAGAGTGCTGAGTGGCACTGGGATCGGCATTTTTTGCCTGCGCGGGGAGATACCGAATTTTAGACCACAAAGAGAGCAAGTGCGATCGCCCCGCTTGGCAAACGTGTCTTTAAGCGAGACAATAGGGTTACGTTGCCATAAATGTTTTACGTGAATAACGTCCGCACTGTCTCGGATACCAAGCGAGATTTCTATAACACTCACACCCGTCCCATTAACTCCATCTACCGGCGGGTGGTAGAAGAGTTGATGGTGGAAATGCATTTGCTTTCAGTAAATGTTGATTTCAGCTACGACCCAATCTATGCGCTGGGCGTGGTGACATCCTTTGAAAGGTTTATGCAAGCATATCGGCCCGAACGGGATAAAGACTCTATTTTTGAGGCTCTCTGTCAGGCAGTGCAGGCAGATCCCAAGAAGTACCAACACGATGCCCAACAGCTACAAGCACTAGCTAGCCGTCTTTCTGCACAAGAATTAATTGCCTGGTTTACCCCAGATTCTCCCCCTCGGGAAGCTGCTGAGTTGCAGGATGCTGTTAGGGCGATCGCTAACAATCCTAAATTTAAGTACAGTCGTTTGTTTGCTATTGGTCTATATAGCCTCCTGGAACTAGCAGATCCTGACCTGGTTAAAGACGAAAAACAACGGACTGACGCACTTAAGCAAATCTGTAACATCTTGCACGTGGCGGACGACAAGTTACAAAAAGACTTAGATCTGTATCGTGGCAATTTGGAAAAAATGGCTCAGGTGCAGGTAGTCCTAGAAGATGTCCTGAAAGCAGACCGCAAAAAACGCGAGCAACGAGCCGAAGATAAGGGGATGGTGGCTACACCCCCCCCATCCGCAGGCACTCCTAAAGACGACGTACCTTCCGGCTCTTAAAGTAAACTTTTTACTTTTGAAAGCTTTGAGGCAAACTGCAAGAGAGGCGCGGATATATCCGCGTCTCTAAAATTTTATTTAGCGGCGAACCTTGCCATCTGGCATGATGGTACGTTCCATCTTGACATTGGTCAGGTCAACTTTGCTGACATCGACGCCCCTAAGATTAGCACGGCTCAAATTGGCAGGTAGGGCAGATCCGGTACTTTTGTTAATTGTCAGGTTTGTAGGCACTTGTTGTTGATCCAGACCAATTGCCGGGTTCATATTCGCACCCCGCAAGTCCGCACCATCAAGATCTGCACCAGCCATTTGAGCGCCGCTTAGGTCAGCATTCCTCAAGTCTGCCCGAATAAAGAAAGAACTTAGGTGGGCAAGTGTTAGTTTGGCATTCCGGAGATTGGCCTGACTTAGATTGGCGTTAATCAAGTTGGCTCTTGTGAGGTTGGCATCTCTGAGGTTGGCTTTAGTCAAGTCGGCACACTTCTGCTTGTTGTTAGGCTGGTCAATACAAGTCAGGAGGGCACCTTCGAGATTAGCGCCAGTTAGATCGGCTCCAGTTAGGTCGGCTCCACCGAGGTCGGCAAGCGATAGGTCGGCTCCACTCAGGTTAGCTCCCCTGAGATTGGCTCCCCTCAAGTCAGCGTTGGGGAGGATACATCCTATACATTGTTTGGTGGTTAGCAACCTGTTGACGATTACGGGATCTGCGGCGTTGGCTGAGTTGGCGGATGCGATCGCGCTCAATAGCACTGCACCAGTGGCTAGAATTTGTAGTTTCATGGTTTTTTTAATCCCCTAGCTAACGTGTTGGTGAATTATCATCTCTGGTTAGAGCTATTGGGATGATAGGCTCAAGGCTGGGGGAATAGCAAAAATTATTTTTTTTACCAAATTTTTGCGCCTACTCTGCCGATAATCCCTGATTTTCTAGAATTCTAGCTGGAGAGACAAGACAAAGATTTTTCAGCAAAAAAGCGATCGCCACTAGGCTTATTATCGGGTAAAGCCTTCGAGCGATCGCCTGTATTCTTCGTTTCATTCTAACTTCAGCGGCCATCCGCAAAGGTTTTTATGGTCTAGTCCTAGACTAAAGTTTTTAAATGCTGGATCAGCTTATCGGCTGGCACCACACCCTCAATGCGCTCTACTGGCTGGCCATTTTTAAACAGTACCAGCGTCGGTAGGGCGTGAATTTGATAATTAGTAGCCAAATCTGGATAATTATCCGTATCAATTTTTACAACCATGAGGCGATCGTTCATCTGGGTATTGACCTGCTCTAGAATTGGAGCCATCATCTGACAGGGGCCGCACCAGGTAGCGTAAAAATCGACCAAAACGGGCACGTCGGCACCAGAGAGTAAATCCTCAAAACTGTTGAACTGTTTTTTAACTGCCATAGGAGCAAAGGGCTTTTAGTCTTATGGCATAATTCTAGTGCAAAATTATGGAAAGACAGCGCCTTGAGTCGCGCCGTGTCTAGTTGTCCGGTCGTAGCGTATATTTCGCTCGTTATATTCTTTAATAATTTTTTGACCCGTAGCATTTGCTAGATCTCCGAGAGAGTTGCATTTAGGAGAATCTGGCAAATCTTTTAGAGCATCCAATATCTTATTACTAGCCTCAATAATGTAATTTTTATGACCATCCTCATGAAGTTTCAACGCAGTTATAAATCTAGACCAGTTTCTTATTAGTTGTGGAGAAACATTAGCAGGGATATTCCATTTAGGAAAGGTAACTATCACAGATGAATTTACTTTGGCTGAACTAATTTGACATCTAGTACCAAAAATTGAATAACCGTAACCAAAACGTATAGAGGCTGTCGTATTGGCATAAAAACGCTTACCAAAGCGGGGATCTTCTGGCCCCATTTGATTCATTTGAGAGCGTAATTGCTCGGCTGTAAAGCCAAATATTTCATAGTAGACTGTTTGGATAGTAACTTTAGGGATAAATGACTGCTCAACGGTTACAGGTAGATTTGGTGCAGACATTTGGGCTTTTATTGAAGGAGTGAAATATGTAGCAGCTAGCAGTATGAGGATTGGTGTAAATATTGCTGTAACGGTAAAAGTTTTGAGGTTCATGTTGAATGCTTCGCGGATATTGTCTAAATAATATTTCCCCGTACAAATTGGCCGCAAATCGCCCTAATATAATCTAGTTTGTCACGCATAAAGGGAGCGATTCATTAATGGAAGCATTGCCAGAAACACAGGCTAGGTTACGCGGACAGGTGGCGATCGTCACGGGTGCTTCGCGGGGAATTGGTCAAGCTGTTGCCTTGGCGTTAGCTGCCGAGGGAGCTAATTTAGTTGTGAACTATGCCAGTTCTAGTGCAGCCGCCGAAAAAGTAGTAAACGAGATTATTGAGGGGGGAGGAAACGCGATCGCCCTTCAAGCTGATGTCTCCAAAGCCGACCAAGTAGACGCCCTAATCGCCGCCGCAATGGAAAAATGGGGGCGCGTCGATATCCTCGTCAACAACGCAGGCATTACCCGCGACACGCTGTTACTGCGGATGAAGCCAGAAGATTGGCAAGCCGTAATTGACCTCAACCTCACTGGAGTTTTCTTGTGTACCCGCGCTGCTAGCAAAATCATGCTCAAGCAACGCGCTGGGCGAATTATTAATATTTCCTCCGTTGCAGGTCAAATGGGCAACCCCGGTCAAGCCAACTACAGCGCTGCCAAAGCTGGAGTTATTGGATTTACCAAAACCGTCGCCAAAGAACTAGCCAGCCGGGGCATCACGGTCAATGCAGTCGCCCCTGGATTCATCGCCACAGATATGACGATGGGTTTAAAATCAGACGAAATCCTCAAATTCATTCCCTTGGGTCGCTACGGTCAAGCAGAGGAAGTCGCAGGTCTAGTTCGATTTCTCGCTGCCGATGCTGCGGCTGCCTACATTACTGGTCAAGTCATTAATGTCGATGGGGGTATGGTCATGGCTTAGAAACTAGAAAGTAAAAAGCATTCCCAGGCTCATGCCTGGGAACGAGGGCAGAAAAAAGAATTTTCTTTTGCTCCCTTCCCACTAGAAGAATTCCTATTAACGAACAGCGAAGAAAGAAACAAGAAGAAATAGGTAATCTTGTAGTCAGAAGGGAGTAGTCTTGCTTTTGCTTTTAGGCGAGCGGATATGCTATCAGCTTGGGAAACAAACCTTCTTGGCTGGCTAGGTGGTCAAAATTACCTTTAAGCAAGTAGTAAGGTGGGGATTACCCACCTTAATTTAGTCTTTATGCAGCTTCTAGACTTTTAGCAGTGCTATGCTCATTTAAATCAGCGATTTCAGGTTTTTCATCAGACATTTCTGGCGATACGCCATCCTGAACTAATGACTGAGTTTGCCCACCTTTCTGGATGAGATTGCTGACCATTGCTAGTAGAGCATTCGTCTTGCGTACCCGCCAATCGTCTGTAACTTGCACCACAGCCGCAGCCGGGAGACGACGCTCTAGAGCCTCGTAAAGATAAGCAGCATGGCGGGTTTCGTCTTGTCCAACGCTTAGAAGTGCTTTTTTGAGGCTGGCGCTATTTGGCTCATCTTCTGGCAAGACGTTAGCCATACGCACGAAGTCTTTGCTGGCGTCGAGTTCCAGAATGTATGTGCTGGCAAAAAATACAATCCAGTCAATGTTTTCTGGTTTGAAACTTTCTGGCGAGTAACCTTCAAAATAGGCTTGAAAGAAAGGGCTGCGGCGGTTAGCTTGAGTTTTTTCCTTTGGCTGGTTTTCCGCAAGCTTTTTGAAGTCTATGACTTGCTTGTTTAGTCGCTTGAGAGCTTGAGCAAAAATTTGACCGTGACGGCGTTCGTCGGCTGCATGGCGGTCGAGTTTCTCGGCTAACCAAGTATCGCCTTCTTTGGCTGCGCGATCGCGCAGTGTTTCTAGAAAGGGAACTGAACCCGATTCTGCTAGTTGAAATCCTGCAAGGAGGTTTGGTCGTGTCAAAGGGTCCCGTATTTGCCTAGCGGTGAGGTAAGCGCCAGCACCTGAGCCAGCTAGGTGCAACAGGTATGTAAAGAAGTTCATAAATAGATTTGCTGTCAGTTTGGGTTAGCCATTCTCGGCTGCTATTCTAACGCTCTTTTTTTGTAAAGGGCTTGTGGGTTGAATGACAGAAGGCGTGTATTAGCCACATTTCCTCCTAAAGGTGAGGAGTTAGTTTATACCTTATGGAAGATACTGGTGCCATGCAATCAACTTGGCTTTCTTTGGTGTCAAGTATATATAAAAATAATATTGAGCCAAAGAGCGATCGCTCTACATATTTATAAAAATCAGGAACTCTACCATGCTGCCAGAAAAAGATAATACAGCTCAGCCGAATCCAGCCATTGCGGAAGATAATCAGCCATCAACATCACCTGCATCCGCGCCAGAACTTCCCCCTCAACAGGAAAAAGAACTAATAGCGAAGGCTGAAAGGTTGCTTAAGGAGTTTAACGATCGACATAAGGATGAAGATGATTCGATGGACATTATTCAAAAAATTTGATTGGTAGTAAATAAAGGGGTTACACCGCTGCATCTACTATTAATTTTGCCTTTTTTCCTTCCACCAACGCGCAAAAATTTCCAATCCTTGCTCGACACTAATACGGGGTTGATAACCTAATTCTTCTCTCGCCGCCGTTATATCTAGCGTTTGATTTTTAGCCAACAATTCCACTGTAAAACGAGTTATTAGTGGTTCTCTACCCAAGAAAATTGTTTGCGATGCCAGTTCCATTGCTGCTGCTATCCAATAGGCAAGGTTATATGGAATATGTCTAATTTTAAAAGGATATTCAAGTTTAGTGAACAGCATTTTAAAGAAGGTAGCCACATAGATCGGCTCCCCGTTCGTGATGTTAAATGTTCTGCCAAGCAGATTATCTGGGGCGTTTTGGCACAGCAGCAAAGCATCAACTACATTGTCGATATAAGTGACATCAACAAACGCTTTCCCCTCATTAATTAGCGGGATGCTAGCGTGTTTGTTCAGTCCACCGACAGCAACGCTTGCTCGGAGCATTCTAGGCAGAAGATTTGTGTCACCAGGGCCAAAAATGGCTCGCGGTCTGATAGCGATCGCAGGTAAACCGAGTCTGTAGGCGGCGTTTATTTCTTTTTCGGCTAGTTGTTTAGTTTTAGCGTAAGCGTTGGCTGGCTTTGAGGGGAATGGCGTATTTTCTGAAATATTCAGACGATGGCAAAAATCAAAATAAACGCTAGAACTTGAAACGTGAATTAGCCGTTTTACTTTATGAGTTTGACAGCCTTGGATGATGTTGCGCGTTCCCAATACATTGGCATTATAAAAATCTTGATATTTACCCCAAGGAGATAATAAACCGCCACAATGAAATACATAATCTTTTCCCTTGCAAGCTTCAATTATGGCACTGGAATCTTTTAAATCAATTGGTAAGAATTGTAATCCTTTAGATTCGAGTTTTTGACCGATGATGCGATTTCTTCCTAATACGGTGACATCATATTCCAATGCTTTCAGCCTCAAGGCTAAGTGCTTCCCTAAAAATCCCGTGCCACCTGTAACTATAATTTTCATTCTTGATGTTTCATTTTATTTAAAGTAATTATAAAACTTGAACTTTATTTGTTGTTAAAGATGTTTTTATAAAAATTATCAAAATAAGGTATTTTCTCTAAGATTAATGTGAATCAACTTATTTTTTAATAAGGCAAAAAGTGGCTGTTTGTTCCTATATCATAAAGTTAATAGCGCACGATATTAAGCCTAAACAATGGCAAATTAGATGTGTAATAGCCTGTAATCTTAAGTATTTTATGGGTGTGAAATTCGCTTTAACGTGTAGAAAATAACTTTTAAAGTTAGATTGTAGCTTATATCACACTAGCTAGCGGGAGAATATATCATATAAACGTGCCGAACGCTAGACGTTTTGGAAGCGATCGCGTAATTTGAGATAGCGTTGTAAAATTCAGTGTTTATACAGGGAATTAACGCATCTACCCATGAAAGCTGCATCAAAACGCCAAAGTTTCTACAAAGTCATACTTCCTGCAACAGGCGCAATTTATTGCTTAAGCAACGCTTACAGCACAACGCCCGCAGTTGCTCAATCAATTATCGCAGCACCTGACGGCACTGCCACCCTTGTCACCCCTAATGGCAACCGCATCGATATCAGTGGGGGAACACTTTCCGGAAACGGGGGAAATCTGTTTCACAGCTTTGGGCAGTTTGGCTTAAAAGAAGGTGAAATTGCTAATTTTCTCTCTAATCCTGCAATTCAAAATATCTTAGCGCGGGTCGTTAATGGTCATCCCTGCATTATTAATGGCTTAATTCAAGTAACTGGAGGTAACTCCAACTTATTCCTAGCCAACCCAGCGGGAATCGTCTTTGGTGGTGGCGCTAGGCTGAACGTACCCGCCGCTTTTACCGCCACCACAGCTAATGGCATTGGCATTGGCACAGGTTGGTTTAATGCTTCTGGCAACAATAATTATGCTGCACTTGTAGGAACGCCTAGCGCCTTTGCCTTCACAATGAATCAGCCAGGGGCAATTATCAACAGCGGCGATTTAGCAGTAAAAGAAGGACAAAGCTTAGTCTTATTAGGCGGAACCGTAGTAAATAGCGGCAAACTTTCTGCACCTGGGGGTCAACTATTAGTTTCTGCAATGCCAGGCGAAAGCGTGTTACGCATTTCTCAACCGGGACATTTGTTGAGTTTAGAAGTAGAAAAACCCAATTCCTGGACATTGCCAATATTATCCTTACCGCAACTGCTAACAGGCGGGGGTGCGACTAATGCAAACACCCTACAAGCAAACAGCGACGGCACGGTTCAGCTAATAGGTTCGGGCATAAAAGTAGAAGCCGGAGATGCAGTAATTGTTAACAGTTCATCCCACGCTGGCACAGCAACCATTACAGCTGTCCGCAATTTGGCATTAGTAGAAAGCCAGGTTTCTACCACCGGGGATATGAACTTGGTTGCAGCGAATACTGTGCAAATTCGCGATAGTGTCGCGCAGCCATTTTCAGCTACATCGGGGGGAAATCTCTACGTTCAGGGCAATCAGGCGATTGATATTCTAGCGCTAAATCATCTAGCTAAAGGCACGCCGTTTCAGAGTGGTGGCGCTATGACATTTGTCAGCAATGGCAATATCTCAGGAGATTCGCACTTTGCCAGCGTTGGGCCATTCTCAATGCTTAATTTAGCAGGCGGGCCGGGTAATTTTATCAGTTGGTATGACCCGATTATCAGTTCTGAGAGCGATGTGTCCTTGGGAGATTACACCGGGGCATCTTTGAAAATAGAAACGCTAGGCAGCATTACTGCTGGGAATATTACTATCACTACGCCAGATACAACGCTGAGCGGTACCGACCCAGATATTGCTATTTTGACTAGCAGCCCCGCCTTAATTTTGCGGGCGGGAGTGGCTAAGTTGGTAAATCCAGTTTCTACGCCGATTGTCAATGCTGGGGGAACGGATATTAAGACACTTACCTACAACGCCACGAACCTCGGTGTGCTTAATGGAACCACTAACAGCAAAGCCACAAGCATCAATGATTCTGGTCAGGTGGTTGGTGCATCATATAATACTAACCTCGACCGCCAGGCTTTCCTCTACAGTAATGGCACGATGAACGGCATCGGCACTTTGCCTGGGGATACTTACAGCCAAGCCACAGCCATCAATAGCAATAGTGCTGGCCAGATACAGATAGCTGGTTATTCTGGTGGCAAAGTCGAACGCGCTTTCCTTTACAGTGACGGCGCGATGACCAACCTGGGCACGCTGGTTGGGGGTACTGGTGGTTACAGCCAAGCTTATGGCCTAAATAGTGTCGGCCAGGTGGTTGGTGAATCAACTGGCACTGGGCCTAATAGCCCCCGCGCATTTATCTACAGCGGCGGGACGATGAAAGACTTGGGGGCTTTGCCTGGGGGCACTTATAGCAGAGCCTATGGCATCAATGATTCCGGTCAAATTGTCGGTCGATCGAGTAGTCCTGGAGGCGATCGCGCTTATATCTATAGCAATGGCACAATGCAAGACTTGGGGACTTTGCCTGGGGGCACTTTCAGCTTTGCCTATGCCATAAATAAGTCGGGTCAAGCGGCTGGGATTTCAGGCAGCACGGGGGGCGATCGCGCTGTCCTCTACAGTAACGGTACGATAACTAACCTGGGCGTCTTACCTGGAGACGTTAAGAGCGGTGCTTCAGGCCTCAATAATCTTGGTGAAGTAGTTGGCGAATCGCGTGACGCCAGCGGCAACCCCGGTCGTGCTGTCCTCTACAGCAACGGCACGATAACCGACCTCAACTTGTTAGTTAAGCCAGGATCGGGGTTGGATAAGTTGACCAACGCACAAGTTATCAACGATCAACACCAAATCGCCGGAACTGCAATGATAGGGGGTCAATTTAGAGCCTTCCGCGCTGACCGCGTTACGACGCCGGGAGGTGGCATTACTGTCGGCAATATCTCAACCGCTGGCGGGCCAGTAATTCTGCAAGCACCAAAAATTAACGTCATTGGCTCATCAATTGCGTCGAATGGGGGTGCGATTAACATTGATGGCCCACTGTTACTCAATAGCACTACGGGTGCTGTCAACGTTAACTCTGGGGGTGGGAGCATCGCCTTCAATCAGTCGGTGAATGGCGCTCAAAATTTGAGTGTAGATGCTGGAACGGGGAATATCGACTTTAAGGGTGCGGTAGGCGATACTGCTGCTTTAGCCAGTTTGAATATTAACAGCGGTAAAGAGATTAATGTAGGAAGCATCAATGCAACTGGCGCGGTGGGTATAAAAATCAGTGGCAACATTCAGACGGGCGATGTTAGAAGTAATGGCCTCAGTCTCTCCAGCAGCGGGGGTACGGTTACTATCCCCGGCAATATTACCAGTACTGGGGGAGCGCTACTTTTTCAAGGGCTTCAGATTAATATTACTAGCTCATCGATTGTCTCCAATGGAGGTGCAATAACTTTCGATGGCGCAACACAGCTAGCGAGCAGCACGGGTGCTGTCAATATTAATTCAGGCGATGGTGATATCAGCTTCAAAAGCACTCTAGATGGCAAACAAGATTTGACCTTAAGCTCTGGTAAAGGCAATATCACCTTTAATGGGGCGGTAGGTAGTATCAATCCTTTAGACGACTTTATTGTTAGCGAGTCTAAGGACTTCTTTGCAGGAATATTTAATGCAACTGGCACGGTAGGCGTAAAAGCGAGCGGCAATATTCAGGCGGGCGATATTAGCAGCGATGGCCTTATTTTTGCCAGCAGCGGTGGTGAAATTAATCTCCCTGGCAATATTTTCAGCTTAGGCGGGCCGTTACTTTTTCAAGGTACGAAGATTAATATTAATACCTCATCGATTGTCTCGAATGGAGGCGCGATCGCTTTCGATGGCCCGACTTTTCTCAATAGCAGTTCTGGTGCTGTCAACATCAGTTCAGGAGATGGTGATATTGCTTTCAAAAATACATTAGATGGCAATCAAGATTTAAGTTTAAGTGCTGGTACTGGGAATATCGCTTTTCAAGGAGTAGTTGGTAGCACCAAGGCTTTAGATAACTTGACTGTTAGCAGCGCTAAAGATGTTGGTGCAGCAGACATAACTACTGCTGGAAAGGTAGAAATCAAAGACAGCGGCAATATTAATACTGGGAATATCTCCGCCAATCTAGGAATTAGTCTTACCAGCACTGATGGCAATATTAATACCGTCAAGTTAAGTTCTAGCTCCAATCAAGATAGCGCGATCGCACTTTCTAGTCAAAAAGGAAGTGTCAGCAGTGGCGATATTACTTCGGCTGGAAAGGTAGAAATCACAGACGGGGGCAATATTAATACGGGGAATATATCCGCCAGTCTAGGGATTAGTATGACGAGTGCTGGAGGAAATATTAATACCCGCAACCTAAACTCTAGCTCCGGTTCAGATAGCGCGATCGCACTTTCTAGTCAAAAAGGAACTGTGACTGGCGATATCAATTCGGCTGGTAAGGTACAAATAACAGATAGCGGCAACATTAATACGGGGAATATCTCCGCCAATGAGGAGATTAATCTTAAAAGTACTGGCGGCAGTATTAGTACCATCAACTTAACCTCTAATTCCAATCTAGATAGCGCGATCGCACTTTCTAGTCAAAAAGGAACTGTGACTGGCGATATCAATTCGGCTGGGAAGGTGGAAATAACAGACATTGGCAATATTAATACGGGCAATATATCCGCCAGTCTAGGGATTAGTCTTACCAGCACTGAGGGGAATATTAATACCATCAACCTCAAATCTAGCTCCGGTTCAGATAGCGCGATCGCACTTTCTAGTCAAAAAGGAACTGTGACTGGCGATATCAATTCGGCTGGGAAGGTGGAAATAACAGACATTGGCAATATTAATAGCGGTAATATTGCCGCAAATGGGGGGATTAATCTTAAAAGTACTGACGGCAATATCAATACCCGCAACCTCAACTCTAGCTCCAGTCAGGATAGTGGAGCAGCGATCGCACTTTCTAGTGAAAAAGGAAGTGTCACCAGTGGCGATATTACTTCAACGGGAAACTTATCAGGCGGGGATATAAATGTTATTGGTAAGCTGGGAATTACAACAGGACAGATCGACTCAAGCCAGACGGGTGTCGCGCCTGCTGATGCCGAAGGTAAAGCAGGTAATGTTACTCTCAAATCGGACAAAAATATTGTAGTTGGCTACATTAATGCCCAAGGTGGAAGTGTTGGCACTGGAGGTAAAGTTGACATTACAACGGCGGAATTTTTCCAGGCTAACTCCACGTTAACAGACCAAAATGGAGTAGAAGCAAGCATTTCTACCGCCGGGGGTAAGGAAGGCGGCGAGATTTTTATTCGACATGGAGGTAAAGGAACTACTCCATTCCAAGTGCAAATGAGCGATCGCTCAACTACCCCACCTAACGGTACTGTTGGTGCTATTACCAGCGGTAGTGAGAGAAAAATCTCGAATCAATCATTCGAGCATAGCTATACTCTGGGCAATATTCACATCATTACTGAATCCACACCAACGCCGTCACCAACGCCGTCACCAACGCCGTCACCGTCACCAACGCCGTCACCGTCACCAACGCCGAATGGAGCTTTACCCCCGTCCGCACGACCGATCGTACAGCCTACAGCACAGCCGTTGCCAACTGTAACCGTTCGACTGTCGGACGATCCCATCTTAAAGGTGGAGAAAGATATGTCTGATAGCGATCGCAGCCCAGAAGCAGAACAGTCCGACGCACCTTCAGAGGATAATCGCTCCTTTAGCGCTAACGCACCTACAGCACTACAGCCGCGATCGCTACCGCCTAATTCCAGTAAAACATCTGTCACCTTACCTGACGCAGAATTAGACTCCCTAGTAGCTGCAATGGAGGAGCCGCTTACCCGTCAGTTTGAGCAACACGCTGGTAAAACTCCTAGTACTCGCATTGCTACTCTGGCAACAGTTCAATCTAGCTTGAGCAGAATTCAAACAGTAACGGAAATAAAACCAGCGATCGTCTATATAGTTTTTGCTCCTGCAACGACCGCATCGAGATCGGCTTCTAAGAGTTTAATGAGATCTGCTTTGCCTAACACTGTTTCTTCTATGTTTGGCGAAGAAGCAAATTTTCCAGAACTAGCATCGAATCAGAGAGCGATCGCGCAATCCACAATCAAAGCGAAGCGTCCAAATAGAGACAACGAAAACCTGGAATTAGTAATAGTAACTTCGAGTGGCAGACCGATTCGCAAACAGGTGCCAGTCACGCGCCAGGAAGTCCTTAAAGCCGCTAACCAATTACGCAGTGAAATAACCAAAATCAGCAGAAAAGACAACTACCTCACGAGTTCTCGAAAACTCTATAAATGGCTCATAGAACCGATAGAAGCTGATTTAAACAGCCTCAATATCCAGAATCTTGTTTTTGTTATGGACAGCGGCTTGCGTTCTCTTCCCATCGCGGCTCTCCACGACGGTCAAAAGTTCTTAGTAGAGAAATATAGCGTCGGTTTGATGCCCAGCCTGAGCTTAACCGATACAACTTATGTCGATATTAAGAAGGCTGCTGTTCTGGCTATGGGAGCTAGTGTATTTCCAGCAGCGCAACGCCAAAAACCCTTACCCGCCGTTCCCATCGAGTTAGCAACTATTACCGAGGAACTGCGGCAAGGTAAATTCTTCCTCAACGAAGCTTTCACCTTGGAAAATTTAAAGGCGCAACGCCAGCAAAAACCAGCCCAGATCGTCCATTTAGCTACTCACGGTGAATTTAATTCAGGGGCGATTAGCCAATCTTACATACAACTATGGGATACCAAGCTGCGATTAGACCAAATCCGCCAGCTTGGTTTGCACAACCCCCCTGTAGAGTTATTGGTGTTGAGTGCGTGTCGCTCGGCTTTGGGTAATGAAGATGCAGAGTTGGGCTTTGCTGGTTTGGCTGTACAGGCGGGGGTAAAGTCGGCGATCGCTAGTTTGTGGTACGTCAGCGATGAAGGTACTTTTGGCCTAATGACAGATTTTTACCAAAAATTGCAGAAAGCTCCCATTAAAGCAGAGGCGTTACGACAAGCCCAAGTGGCGATGCTCAAAGGAGAGGTACGTCTGCAAAAAGGCTATCTTGTCACCTCTAGCGGCAATGTGCTACTCTCACCGGAACTAGCGAAGTTAGGCAACAAAGATCTGTCGCATCCTTACTATTGGGCGGCTTTCACGATGATTGGCAATCCTTGGTAAAAGTAAAAAGGCAAAAGAAGGAATTTTTTCTTTTTACTTGAAGGTATTTGACTTACAAAGGTCAAACCTTAACTTTTCTGGAGCTTATTTGGTTTTTGGGGAGCGATCGCCCAAACTAAGCGATCGCTGCGAAATTATATCCAACTCGCGAAATCACCCAAGCCTCTCTTGCTCAAATCGGGCGGAAATCCCCCATTTTAGCCTTAGCACTCGTTGCTAGTGAGTGCTAAATTGTCTAATGGAAGCGCGTACAAACTGGAAATGGCAAAAATAATTGCATTTAACGAAGAAGCACGGCGATCGCTAGAGCAGGGTGTGAATGCCCTGGCCGACGCCGTTAAGATTACCTTGGGGCCAAAAGGCCGGAACGTCCTTCTAGAGAAGAAGTTCGGCTCGCCCCAGATTGTCAACGATGGCATCACCGTTGCTAAAGAAATTGAACTGGAAGATCCGCTAGAAAATACTGGCGCTAGACTGATGCAGGAAGTCGCCTCCAAAACCAAAGACATCGCAGGTGATGGCACCACGACAGCGACTGTATTGGCACAGGCGATGATCAAAGAAGGTTTAAAGAACGTGGCGGCTGGAGCAAACCCAGTCAGCTTGCGACGAGGCATTGAAAAAACAATCGCTGCGTTGGTAGAAGAAATTGCGGCAATAGCAAAGCCAGTAGAAGGAAGCGCGATCGCTCAAGTCGCAACCGTCTCCGCTGGTAACGATGAAGAAGTCGGTGCAATGATTGCCACCGCTATGGAAAAAGTCACCAAAGACGGCGTGATCACCGTTGAAGAATCCAAATCCCTGACAACGGATCTAGATGTCGTCGAAGGGATGCAGATCGATCGCGGCTACATCTCCCCATACTTCATCACCGACAACGAGCGCATGGTGGTGGAATATGAAAACGTCCGCATCTTGATTACCGACAAGAAAATTAACTCCATCCAAGATTTAATTCCAGTCTTGGAAAAAGTTGCGCGGGGCGGTCAACCCTTGCTGATTATCGCCGAAGACATCGAAGGCGAAGCTTTAGCCACCTTAGTCGTCAACAAAGCGCGGGGTGTATTGAGCGTAGCAGCAATCAAATCGCCTGGATTTGGCGAACGCCGCAAAGCGATGTTGCAAGATATCGCCGTACTCACCAACGGTCAGCTAATCTCTGAAGAAGTTGGGCTTAGCCTCGATGCAGTTTCCCTGGAGATGCTGGGAACTGCTCGCAAAATCACCATTGATAAAGAGAACACCATTATCGTCGCTGGCGAAAAGACAGAAGACGTACAAAAGCGGATTGTCCAAATTCGCAAGCAGCTAGCAGAAACTGACTCTGATTACGACAGAGAGAAACTGCAAGAACGTATTGCCAAACTTGCTGGCGGCATCGCTGTAATTAAAGTGGGTGCAGCAACAGAGACGGAACTCAAAGACCGCAAACTGCGAATTGAAGACGCTCTCAACGCTACCAAAGCAGCCGTAGAAGAAGGTATCGTTCCTGGTGGTGGCACTACATTAATTCACCTCACCAAGAAAATAGCTGCAATTAAAAATCAGCTAGAAAATGACGAGAAGGTGGGTGCTGACATTGTGGGCAAAGCTTTAGAAGCGCCCTTGCGTCAGATGGCTGATAACGCTGGTGTCGAAGGTTCTGTAATTGTCGAGAAAGTGCGCGAAACCGATATCAATGTCGGTTACAACGCAGCTACCAATGAATTTGAAGATTTGATTGCTGCTGGAATTATTGACCCCGCTAAGGTCGTGCGTTCGGCATTGCAGAATGCTGGTTCTATTGCCGGAATGGTGATAACGACGGAGGCTTTAGTTGTCGAGAAGCCTGAGAAGAAAGCTGCTGGTGCGCCTGATATGGGCGGCATGGGCGGCATGGGCGGCATGGGCGGCATGGGCGGTATGGGCGGCATGGGCGGCATGGGCGGCATGGGGATGATGTAATTTGTTGTCCGTTGGGTGTTGCTGAATGCGATCGCCTAACGAGAGCTTATCGCCGTCTCTACAATAAAAATTGATTAAAGCGGCTTGTCCAAAGGGCAGGCTGCTTTTTTAGTAGCGATCGCTGGCTACCTTCATTGCCTTAGCCTTGTCCTAAGATTAGGATTGCAAATATCACCCACCGTTTATAGAACCTTATGTCAGAAAGACGCCCTCAGCCTAACGATGTATTTACCAAAGCCCATGAGGAAGATGATGAGGATGAGTTGTTTGGTTACTCTTACGACCAACCGGGTAGCATACCGGGCACTATAAGGCTTCCTGACGATGCCCCACCGCCCAAAATTATCTTAATTGACTACAACGAAACCAACCGCACTATGGTGGAACTGGAGTCGCCAGCCGCCTGTGCCCCTCATTTGGATACCGAGTCTGTTTCTTGGGTGGATGTGCTTGGTTTAGGCAATAAAAAGACTTGGGGGCAGATGAGTAAGGTTTTTAAGTTGCATCCTCTCGTTGTTGAAGATGTCGTTAATGTGCCCCAAAGACCTAAAGTTGAGGACTACGAAGAACATCTGGTAATTATTGCCAAGATGGTGATGCCAAAAGAAGGGGGAGATGGGTTTTACTCCGAGCAAGTTAGTTTTGTTTTGGGGAAACATTACTTGCTTACCGTCCAGGAGGAACCCGACCGAGATTGTTTTCAACCAGTGCGCGATCGCATTCGCAATAAAAAAGGCATTATCCGCACTCAAGGCGCCGATTATTTAGCCTACGCGCTGTTAGATGCTATCGTTGACGGATTCTTCCCAGTCCTGGAAGACTACGGCGAACGACTTGAGGCGTTAGAAGATGAAGTTGTATCCGCGCCAACTCGCAGCACTCTAGACAAAATTTATCAAATCAAGCGGGAATTGCTAGTATTGCGCCGCGCTATTTGGCCGCAACGCGATGCGATTAATAGTCTGATTAGAGATGGTAGCAATCTCATCAGTAAGGAAGTGCTAGTTTATATGCGAGACTGTTACGATCATGCGGTTCAAATACTCGATATGGTGGAAACTTACCGCGAACTAGCTTCAGGATTAATGGATGTTTATCTATCTTCTGTCGGTAACAGAATGAATGAAGTTATGAAGCTGCTGACGGTAATATCTTCAATTTTTATTCCCCTCACCTTTATAGCTGGTATATATGGGATGAACTTCGACACAGAAAAATCGCCAATGAATATGCCAGAACTAAATTGGTATTGGGGTTATCCCTTTTGCTTGATGTTGATGATTGTGGTCGCAACGGGCCTTATCTACTTCTTCTGGCGGCGCGGCTGGTTTGACAATGTTTCAACTATTAAGGATAAATAATAGCGGTGGGTGGATTAGTATTTATCGATTATACGTTTCCCTTCGTCTATATAAAAATCAAATAATGAACGATGAACGAAGAAATAATAATCGATAAAATAAAATCCATACTAACGGATCGCAATGTACTCATTTTAAGTTTTTACATCATTGTAGTTTCTTATGTCATTTATCGCGCCCTCAACTCTCTAAAGAATGAATCTACTATCCAAATCAATCAGGAATCTTTAGATGCACAACTAAGAGAGCAAAACCTTCAAGATCGCCTCGCTCTAAAATTTGGCGTGCCTGACGAGTGTCTAATTGACCAAGTGCGCGAGATAAAAATCAATATCGAGAACAAATCTCAGAGAGACACGCTTTACGTCTACTGGGATCAGAGTTCGATGACGGATTTGTACGGGCGATCGCGCCGCATTATCCGTATAATTCCCGGCATGACTCTAGATTTATTCCAATCCCAGGTGGATAGCGTTATTGCTGCTGGGAAAACCCTGAAAGAAAGCATTACAGCTGAGGACGTACTCAGCCGTCAAGGAGAAGATGGATCGTTAAAAATCCATGCTCCTTTATTCGATCTATCCAAGCTTAAAAAAGGTTCTGCTGCTGATAAGAAGCAATACGCTGAATTTTTGAACCAGAGCATAACTTTCCAATTTTCTATCAGGTTAGTTCTGCGCGTCTTCGATCCTGCAACTCAGATGGGTAGCGCAGTTCCTTATAGTGTGAGTTGTGACTTTACTATCAAAAAACAGCCTTGGACGGAGGCTTTGCGTTGGAAAGCTAAATAGTAAGGCAATGGATATAGCTACGAATTTTGTATTAAGAATTTATACTTATGACTCTTAAATCCTAACTTTCTTCTGCTCAAGGTCAAATCAACGATTAAACTGGATCGTGGAAAGAGTAGGCGAGGTGGTTGCGGATTCAGCTACGGCTGAGTCTGAGGAAAGTCCGGCCTCCCGAAAGACCAAACTTGCTGGGTAACGCCCAGTGCGAGCGATCGTGAGGATAGTGCCACAGAAAAATACCGCCCCTCGATTTTAGATTTTAGACTTTGGATTCAATCTAAAATCTAAAATCCAAAATCCAAAGTTGTAGGGGGTAAGGGTGCAAAGGTGCGGTAAGAGCGCACCAGCAGCATCGAGAGGTGCTGGCTCGGTAAACCCCGGTTGGGAGCAAGGAAGGAGCTACGGTTGGTCTTTTACCAGTTCCGACGAAAACCCGCTAGAGGCGTTTGGTAACAAACGTCCCAGATAGATAACCGCCGTTTTGGTTGGTTCGCCGCCAAGATAACAGAACCCGGCTTATGACCGACTCTTTCCCTTTCTTTTATAAATAGTTAAATGTCGCGATCGCTGGCTATTACTTAGTAGCCCTCTTTACCTGACGCAATAGTGCGATCGCTTCGTTTTAAGGGCTACATTTTAGCCACGCTTTGTAGTGCAAGCGATCGCCCAAAAGGTGCCGCCCCAAAATTGTAAGTTTTATATTGATTAAAATATTCCTTATGCCAGAGGCAAAAACGCTGGTATCATACTAACCTATCGAGGGATATTTAATTTTCAACGTAGGTAAATAGTCAACTGGTTTGCCTGCTCTTAACAAAGCCTTAAAACAGAGCAGGTGAATGTGTAGATTAACTAAAGGTAGTCGCCTTAGACTATTAATTAGATTTAATTTACTGTATTGACATATTAAGAATAAGATCGGCAGTCAGCTAGAGAGCATACTAATAGCTGAAAATTTACTATAGAGTTGCCCGGGGTGAAGGTTTGTGGACATATCATTGTTTCGCTCGATTGCCAGCCAGTATCAAGACTTGCGGAGCGTTCACAGCCTCGCAACGATGAACGTTATCAGCCATTTGATAGAAGATCAAATACTAAATCACAAACTTACCGTAGATCTTTACGCTGGCTTTCAGCGTTTCTCTGATTTCTCCGAGCAACTGCCACGATATATGCGCTTAGGGGACTTGTGTCGGCGGGTATTCGTATTTGGTGTTGCCGACATTCAGCCGCCCTCAATTCCCGGTATAGAATTTATTGAGCTGTCACCGACTTCAGCTCTAGGACGCGAAAGGTTTTTGCTAGTTAATACCTCTGATTTCTGGGCTGCTCTATTGGCTCAAGAAATAGAAGGAAGCAAGACAAATACGGGAGCAAAGCCCTTTGATGGGGTGTGGTTCTTCGACGAGCAAGTGATAGAACGGGTTTCGTTGCTGATCTCCCAAGTAATGGGGACATTTTACCAACCGATACTAACGCGGAACTACGCTACTCAAAGCGCTCACATTGCCGAACTGAACAGACGAATGTTGGGGCAACTGGAAGAAGCGGAACTTAGTAGCCATCGCCGTTCAATGCAGCTTTCCACGTTGCATCAATTTTCTGCTGTTCTGTTACAGTATCAACCGTTGCCCTGCATATTACGAGATGCAGTGCAAATTTTATCGATGATTTTTGGGGCGACCGATGCCGTTATTGCCCTTAACCTGCAAGGCGATCAGTTCATGCTTGTTTCAGCAACCGGGAACGTCAGCACAGGCAAGCCGATGTCGTGTTTAGGTCAGGGAGCTAGCGGTCAAGCTTTTACTCAGGGCAAAGTGATTGCGATTGCGGATGTGCAATCTTCCGGTCAGATCGAGCCTCTGATGCCCACAGCTAAAACACTGCTAGCTGGGCCGATAAAAGGCCGTCGGCGTATTCACGGTGTTGTCACCGTTGGGGGTAGCGAACCGAACCAGTGGAATAAAGAGGATGGTCAGACGGTGATAGCGATCGCCAGCATGCTAGCTGTTATCATCGAACAAAAAGCTCAGATCAGTGGTGATGTCGTGTTGCAGCTTCGTCGTGCTAGGCATCTAGAGCAAACAATCGGCAAGCTGCGTAAACCAATGACGCGCTTACTTAGTCTGCATACAAAATTGATGGATGAAGTCCACCTGTTACCAGTTCAAAGAGAACTGATGGCTCAGGTTGAAAACCTCTACAGCGAATTAGCCGATAACCTTGGGGTTCCTAGAACAGTAAAAAAAGCACTTGATTCTAAAGTTCCCCCACTGGCAAAACCACCTTTGGAGTTTGGCGGAAAACTTCCGGCTCCTGAAGCAGAAATCGATGCAATGATTTCTCCTAGACGTGGGAATGAAACAGGCTACCGTCTAGGAGCGGGTGAAATATAAAAAAATAAAAAGGCAACGATTAAACATTAAAAACCAGCGATGTTTGTTAGTGGTTTAATTTTGAGTTTTTAGCAGTTACAGTTTTAGCAGCATTTTTTGCTTATCTAGATAGGCAGATTTATTATGGTTAATAAAGGAGAAACGGTTACAAAAAAATACAATAATGGAAGCAAGTATAAAACGCGATCGCTTTAGCTTATACGGGGTTGGAATAATCTAAAGATTACATTTTTTAAAAAGTTGTACAAAAAAGCGGCGATTTTAATGAGTACAAGCTTGCTTTCAGGTTAATAAAAGGTTTCTCGATTAGTTAAGTTGCCTTGATTAGAATAGTTAGCTAGGGCGGCCTATCCATGAACTACCCGGCTGCTGCTATAGTAGACATTCGTAGCAGGATGTCAGATGATGAGCATCAGTTATCCGCCCCGCAAAAAACAACTACAAAAATTAATTGAAAAACTAGGGCTGCCAGAGACAGCGCCCGTAAAGTGGCAGCTACTCGACCTAGCGCTAACACATCCGACAGTTTCATCAACAGCTAACTACGAGCAGTTAGAGTTTTTGGGGGATGCTGTAGTCAGGTTGGCAGCATCGGAGTTTTTGATGGAAACCTATCCGGAGAGTTCAGTAGGTGAATTTTCAGCGATTCGTAAGGTAATTGTGAGCGATCGCACCCTCGCATCTTTGGCTGATAGCTATGGATTGGATCGCTACCTACTAATTTCTGACAGCGCTGCTGGCGATAAAGCAGGTCTTGAATCGCGACTGGCAGACGCCTTTGAAGCCGTCTTAGGTGCGCTCTATTTGAGTACGCACACCTTGGAACTCGTGCGACCTTGGCTGGACTTACACTTCAAACATCTGGCTGCGGAAATTCGCCTAGATCCAGCTCTTCAGAATTATAAAGATGCCCTCCAGGAATGGACTCAAGCCCACTATAAGGTTCTGCCCATTTATCGAGTCAGGGAAACGGTTCGCAGTACGGGTTCTCACGAACGTTTCACAGCCGAAGTCTGGCTGCAAGATCGGCAACTGGGTGTAGGATTAGGACACTCTAAAAAAGCTGCCGAACAAGCCGCTGCCAAACAGGCTTTTTTAGGGATATTGGGTGATGGGAAATAGAGATTGGGTTTTGAGTTTAATCTCCCTCATCCCCAACCCTTTTCCCCAGACTCCGGACTCCGGCCTGCGGACGTTTGACTCAATTACAAATTACCAACAACTAGATGAAGACGGGAATTGCAGTATTGGGAGCTGGGCGTTGGGGAGTACATCTAATTCGCAACTTTCTTGCCCTACCCCAAGCGCGTGTGGTGGCGGTAGTAGATCCCCATCCAGAGCGATTGGCGGCTTGTAGAGAGCGCCTGGGACTAGATGAGAGCGTATATTTAGCAACTGATTGGGAGTCGGCGATCCAGATGGCGGATGTTGAAGCGGTGGCGATCGCTACCCCTGCTGCTACCCATTACACCCTGATTGCCGCCGCCCTCCAGCAGGGGCTGCACGTCCTTGCAGAAAAACCCTTGACCCTAGACGCCGCCGAAGCCTTAGAACTGTGCAGGCTCGCAGAACAACAACAGCGACAGCTAATGGTGGATCACACGTACTTATTCCACCCAGCCGTAGCTCGCGGTAAAGAGGTTATTCAGTCAGGGATTCTGGGAAACTTGCGTTATGGCTATGCCTCACGCACCCATCTCGGCCCGGTGCGCTCTGATGTTGACGCATTATGGGATTTAGCAGTCCACGATATCAACATTTTCAACACCTGGCTGGGGCAAATGCCGTTTCAAGTGCAAGCAACGGGAAGAGTTTGGCTACAGGGAGAGAGTGGGAGTCCGGAGTTCGGAGTCCAAAGTCCGCAGTCAGGGGAGAGTGGGAGAGGAGAAGGAGGGGAAACTTTACAATCCAAAATCCAAAATCCAAAATCCAAAATCGAACAATCCCCAATTTCTGACTTAGTAATGATTACTCTTACTTACCCGGATGGTTTTCAAGCGTTTATTCACCTTTGCTGGCTTAATCCTGACAAACAGCGACGGTTAAGCGTTGTGGGGAATAAGGGAACCTTGATTTTTGACGAATTACAACCAACACCCTTAACCATACAGAAAGGGTACTTTGAGTTAGGCAGCGCAGGTGATTACACGCCAACGGGTTTAAGCCGTGAAGTGATAGAACTGAAATCTCAAGAACCATTAGCACAAGTGTGCGATCGCTTTCTTAGTAGCGTCCGCCAAAATACCCCAGACCAAATTTCTTCTGGCTGGGTAGGCGCGACTTTAGTACAAATACTCTGCTGCTGTCAACAATCCCTACAACAGGGAGGAATTCCCGTTAAAATTCCACCAGCAACAACTTAAAAATCATCAAGGAAAAATGTAAAAAAAGAATTTTAATTTTTCATTTTTCCATCGCTAACCTCAGCAGTGCCGTTCAACTGCGTTGGTTCAATGCGTACCAACAGCGACGGCTCAATCATAGGCAAAGAAATTTCAACCATAGTCCCCTTACCTTCTCCATCGCTGGAAAGGGTAATAGTACCGTCCATCAGTTCCATTAAATTGCGAGACAGAGCAAGACCCAAACCTGTGCCACCAAACCTCCGCGTGGTTGTGCCATCAATCATCACAAAGGGGCGAAAGAGTTTGTGCTGTTGAGCCGGGTCGATGCCGATCCCCGTATCCTTAACCGTCACTATCACACGGGAGTGGCTGCGGCCTTTCTCTAGATGCGTTCCACTGCCATTCAAAGACTCTGGGGGCTTAGCCTCTACCCGGACGCTAACGGTGATGCTGCCCTTTTCTGTAAATTTAGTGGCATTACCAAGCACATTTATTAGCACCTGCCTGAGTTTAGCGGGATCTGCACGGACAGCGATCGGCTGGCTTAGGTCGGGTGCATATAACTGTATACCTTTCTGTTGACTCGGAACAGATTGTAGATCGATCGCATCCTTGAGCAACTTTCTTAAGTCGATTGGCTCCATTACGACAGTCAGCTTGCCCGCTTCAATTTTGGCAATGTCTAAAACGTCATTGATAATTCCCAGCAGGTGAATCGCCGCATCGTCAGCCCGCTGTAAAAAATCTAGTTCTTCTTCCCGGTCGTCGCAGCAGTCATCTCGTACCAGGCGAATGCAGCCGATAATAGCATTCAGCGGAGTTCTCAACTCGTGGGAAGTAGTAGCCAAAAATTCATTTTTCGACTTATTAGCAGCTTGCGCTTCTTTCCAAGCGTTTTCTAGTTCTTCCGCCCAAGCTTTCAATCGCTCAACCATACTATCGAGTGCTTCTGAGAGTTGGTTGAATTCGCGAATTTGGAAATTGTGAGGAACCCTAGCGACCGAGTGCAAGTGACCTGTTTTGAGCGCATAGTCTGTCAACTTCTCCAATGGTCGAGCTAGAACGCGCGATATATACAGTGTTGCCATTATGCTGGCTGCAATCAAGCCAAACGTCAGAATAACTAGAACGGTGCGTATTTCTCTAAGGTCAGAAAGGGCATTATCCCGCCGAGTAACTGCCAAAATAATCCATTTGTGATTTGGTTGGCTAGAAATTGGGCTGTCAATCGCGGTGTATCCAGCTAGAAATTCCACACCGTTTCTTTCTAAAGAAAATAGGTGCAGAAAATTTTGTTTGCCGCCTATCGCGTTTCTCATCACGCTTTTGAGCCGATCTCCATCTGCCTCTGAGTCAATTTTGCGTCCCAGTCGGCTGGCTATAGGATGGGCTAAAATCGTTCCCTCTTGGTCAATCACTACAGTCGATCCAGCCAGGGAACCTCGTTTGGGAGGCTCTTGCTGTAAGACACCAGACTCTACGCTCAAGGCATAACGGAGTTTAGAGTCTTTATCATAAACTGGCGCACTTAAGGCTAATCTGAGTTGTGTTTGTGAATTATTTCCCTCTGTTTCGTTCTGTTGCTCCTCTTCAGGTAAGTCTGAGACTGGTGGTAGCAGAGCCGTTATATGAACAACAGAGCGATCTAACAGCAATTGGGCAGGCTTTTGCGACCATATATTTGCAGGAATCGCACTAATGACCCGATTTCCGCAAGTACTGGCGGGAATTTTCCCAGTTTGCAACTCAATCAATTGAACGCACTGAATTTGCGTAGGCAATTGCTTTGCCAGTTGGGTTAAAAAGTTTTGCGCGGCTTCTGGGGAACCAGACTGTAGCACAGCAGTTTCACTGGCTGTGACTAGGTTGGTGGAAAGCGCTGTAATTGACTCGCTAATCCTTTCACCTTTTCTTACGGCGCTTTCGGTGAGATTTTGCCTCGCCGTTTCCTGAATGCTAGAGTGAGCTTTCCTGTAGGTAACAATCACCCCCATCAGTAAAATCGGCACGCTCAGAAGCAAAATGCGCGACAGCAGGATGCTGCGAAAGGATGATTGACCTGGCTTAGCCATAAAACGTCTCTAAAAAGGAAGTTTAAACCCCAAGAGCGATCGCTGAACAATTAGTCTGCCTTAAGGGGGATAATCATTAGCCTACTTTCTTTTAGTGGTAATCGGCAGCTAAAAGCGGATACTACTACACAAGATGTTTTGTTTAGCCTCAATTTACCAAACGCTTGAGGTGGTCTGGTAGTTGTATGCCTACTTCATAAAGGTTCATATCAATTTTGGATTATAAGTAAATTGCCCAAACTAACCTTGAACGCAGTTTCAGCATTTATAGGAGCCTGAAACTAACGAGCTACGCTTGAGGTGTACTTGATATCATTTCCATCTTAGAAGATTCAACATCCACAATTGTTGGGCGATCGCCACCCATGAGCGCCAATTTTCCCTTGACTCGACCGCACGCGACTGTTGTTCTGGCAATGACCGCCGATGGCAAGATTGCCGATGCTACGTCATCACCCGCACGCTTCTCTTCCCCAAATGATAAATCACACTTGGAAAAACAGATCGCAAATGCTGATGCAGTTTTATTCGGTGCTGGTACGCTACGCGCCTACGGTACCACGCTAAGCGTTTCTAACCCGACTCTACTCCAAACGCGCCAAAACCAAGGCAAACCACCCCAGCCAGTGCAGATTGTTTGTTCGCGCTTGGCAAATATCGATCCCCAATTGCGCTTCTTTAGTCAATCCGTTCCCCGTTGGTTGATCGCAGGGGCAAGCGGTGCTAAAAACTGGGAAGGACAACAGGAATTCGAGCGAATTATTGTTGCCGAAACACCCAAAGGCGAAATTAATTGGACGGATGCTTATTCTCAACTGGCAACGCTGGGTTTGCGTAATTTAGCTATCCTCGGGGGGGGGAAATTAGTTGCATCTCTACTCGTAGAAAATTTGATTGACGAATTTTGGCTAACAATTTGCCCGCTGATTTTGGGCGGCGCCGCAGCAACAACACCAGTCGAAGGTGGTGGTTTTTTACCCCAATTGGCTCCAAGGCTCGAATTATTGTCCGTCGAGACTATTGAGCAAGAAGTCTTTCTCCACTACCGCCTGCAACATTAAGAAATTTCGATTAACCTAAATTAAGTTTGCAGGTCTACCCCAATATTGCCGCAATGGTGGAACAACTGAAGCCTCGTTACTCGGTCGCGTGGGTCAACAATATCAACGAAATTCACCAATCTCAGTGGGATGCCCTCGCTGTGCCACTAAAGACGCCATTTCTGGAATGGGCGTGGCTTAGCAATATGGAAACTTCTGGCAGTGTAGGGGCTAAGGCAGGGTGGCTGCCGAACCATCTGACGGTATGGCGAGACAGAAACTTGATTGCTGCTGCGCCACTATATCTCAAAGGCCATAGTTATGGCGAATTTGTGTTCGATCATCAGTGGGCAGATTTGGCTCATCGATTGGGAGTGCAGTATTACCCGAAACTGCTGGGGATGTCACCAATGACGCCTGCTGAGGGCTATCGTTTCTTGATTGCTCCGGGTGAAGATGAGGATGAGATAACAGAATTAATGGTGGGGGCGATTGACCATTTCTGCGATCGCCACCACATTTCTGGCGCTCACTTCCTCTATGTTGACCCAGATTGGCAACCAGTCCTAGAACGTCACGGCTTCATCAAATGGCTGCACCACAGTTATATTTGGCAAAACGATGATTTTAGTACTTTTGACGATTATTTAGCAGCTTTTAACGCTAATCAGCGTAGAAATATCAAACGCGAACGCAAAGCTGTAGAAAAAGCTGGTTTGCAGATAAAAACACTAACGGGTGAAGAAATTCCCAAGTCGCTGTTTCCTTTGATGTATAGCTTCTACAGCGATACCTGCGATAAATTTGGCTGGTGGGGTAGCAAGTATTTAACTAAGCGCTTTTTTGAACAACTGCACCCAAATTATGCCCATCGGGTTTTATTTGTGGCAGCCTACCACGAGCAGAATGACCGACAACCAATAGGGATGTCTTTTTGTCTAAATAAGGGCGATCGCTTGTACGGTCGTTATTGGGGATCGATGCAAGAAATTGACAGCTTGCATTTTGATGCTTGTTACTATACGCCAATTGAGTGGGCGATCCAGAACAAGATTAAAATGTTCGATCCTGGTGCTGGCGGGCGTCACAAAAAACGTCGCGGCTTCCCAGCTACTCCCAACCACAGCATGCATCGGTTTTACAATCCGCGCCTGCGCCAGATTCTTTGCAATCATATCGAGCGAATAAACGATATGGAGCAGGAAGAAATCGACGCGATTAATCAGGATTTACCTTTTAAACAGCAAGATTGCGACAAAGAAATTGCCATTGATTAATCGCAGGCGATCGCTCTACGCCTCACTACAGTTGATTAGGCATCTTACTAAAAGCATAAATTTCGGTCTTAGGAAGGGGGAAAGGGAAAAATATTCTTTTCCCCCTTCCTATTTCCCTTTATTCGCATCTTGCAGCAAGCTTAGCGAATAAAATTCGCGGCTATATAAACAAAGTCCGCCAGCACGAACCAAGGTGAAATCAAGGGTTTTGTATGTCTGAACGCGGTTTAAACCGCCCAGTTGATAATGGTGCAAGATAGGAGTTTGCCCTACTTATCCAAAAAGTCTATTTGTTTGCCCTAGAATTGCCTACCCGGCTTTTTTAATTTGCTAAACGAGAGCAAAAAATTAATCTTCTAGTGGGATAAGGTGCATTAAATTTACATTTGTCTGCTATCTTCAATTGAGCAACAGTATCATTAATATTGTGGAATTAAATAATTCAAGATGACTCAAACTGCTGAAAGCCTAGCGACACTTGATGAGAGACTTTCTAGGCGTGATATTAAACTCGATCCAGGTGGCTATTTCATTATTTATCTGGATCGGGAGGCTGAGTTGATTTGCGCCAAGCACTTCACCAATGTAATTGACGATCGCGGTTTAGCTGTAGACCCGGAAACTGGGAAGGTAATTCCTGCACGGGGCAAAGTTCAGCGCGATCTCTCCACTTTGTTTACAGGGAGAACGGCTAAACAACTTTGCGTGAATATTTTTGAGGAAACTCAGCCTTGTCCCGTAACATTGCTAGATCATGCAGCTTATCTAGGGCGGGAGTTTCTACGGGCTGAAATTGCTTTAATTAATGGCTTAGAGTACGTTCAAGACTAAGCTGCCATAGCATTTAAAGCCGAATTTGGCGGACACAGGCAAGATGCCTGTGCCACCGATACCGAAACGACAAAAATCTTCTATCTTGAAGCGATTGTTGTTAAATGATTGTCAGCTTGGCAGGCAAATAGTTACTTCACATACCAGAAATAGGTAGCCATTGGAATGACCGTTGCGGCAATTAACAAGACAATCACCCAGATAGTGGCGTTTCCTGTATCGGTTTCTTCTGCGGATTTATAGGTGCTGGCGACATTAACTTTGTCAACGACTTTAGGTGCGCCTGGATCGGGTTGACCGGATAATACAGCGATCAGGCGATCGCTAGCATCCGAGAAGGCTTGATTGTATTTGTTACCGTCGCGCAACGGTACTTGTACGGTTTCGTTAGCAATGCTTGAGGCAATTTCATCAGGTAGGATAGATTTCACTTTGTCGCCAGTAAAGATGGCGGTGTTGTTGGTGACGGTATCGATTACCAGCAAGGTTTCATTAGCGGCGGCTTCTTCTGTGGGGAACCATTTTTGAAACAACTGCTTGGCGAAGCTT
The DNA here is from genome assembly GCF_014695585.1 of Microcoleus sp. FACHB-831. Taxonomy (NCBI): domain Bacteria; kingdom Bacillati; phylum Cyanobacteriota; class Cyanophyceae; order Oscillatoriales; family Microcoleaceae; genus Microcoleus; species Microcoleus sp. FACHB-831. Next base: position 41,939 of record NZ_JACJON010000084.1, read on the forward strand.
TCCACTGTTTCACCGTAGTCTAGTCGGCGCAGCGTGACCATCCTCACCTCGTTGCCAGTTTTTTTGGCTAAATTGTCTAAAGCGTTGCTAATAGTGCCTTCATTGAGGCGGCTGAGGACTTCGCCTTTATCGAAAACCCAAGTGCGATCGCCCAAGGCTAATTTTGGGATTTCATAAACACCAGTGGCGTTAGCGGGGGAAGCAACTACCGTGCTTGCTAGAAACATTAAGGCGACGGAGATAATTAAGCGCTGGATGTGCTTTTTCCAGCTAGAAAGTTTGTTGACAGATGTAGTCATAATTGACCCTAAAATGGCTTTTAAAAAAACATACCTTAAAAATCCCCCTAGCAGTGGTAGACGTGCTAGGGTCAAAGATAAAGTTGTCTGAGGGGCTTGGACGGTAGAGCTATGAGTTCACCAGAAATATATAAGGGTTGGCTCATTGAAGCAAGGCCAGTGTTCTGCGTTCAGGTTTGGAACGCAGGTGGCGAATGCGTTATTCCCGTCCACAACGCCAAGACAGAGGAAGAAGCGCTACTGCTGGCGAGGGGTTGGATAGATATGCAAATGGATTTGGAAAGCCCGAACCAGCCAGGGGATGATGATAACTTTTTCCAGGATGACGACGGCTACGACGATATTCCCTTTTGAGGGGGAGCGATCGCGCTATCGCACCGCTTTTGAATAGAAGCGATCGCTCTTAATATTGGGTTTACTAGATATGTATCAGTATTTGTCAATAGACTAAAAAAATGGGCAGCGTGCGATCGCGTCTCCTCAGCCCTCTGAAAACAAATCCCACGCATTCAGACTGTAACTATCTTCAAAACTGCATCTCAATGGTTTTGGGCGACTTCTAGCAACTTGCCTTCTATATCCAAACCCACATCTGCCGATTATCGCTACATATTTGGGCGCGTTGCGCTCTCAAGCCGTCGCGATCGCACTTTCTGGCGATGACGAGACGAGGCGCGACGGCTGCTGCATACCGCCCCATGACCAAAGAACGCTTTGACGTGCGCCGCCACTACGGCGCGATTCTTGCTCTGATGAAAAGTATCATAAACGTGAAAGACGAATCATATTAGCTGGTTTTCGAGAGGCAAGGGCGACAAAAGGCTTTCAGCGACCCACCGCGCGCCGCTGGGTGGAATCTGAAGCAGCCTGCCCCTGGGTGCCGTCTGGAGTTCCGTAGTAAATCCCCCTCCCATTGGTGCCAATGAAGACCAACCCAAACTGCTGCCAACTCGCCTCCATCACATTTGGCTCACCACCGATAGGATTCTGGGGAGAGCCAATGCTCGCCCAAGTTTGCCCTCTGTCAAGAGAACGAAAAATTCCCTCGCCCATACCAGCAACTTTGCCATAGAGATAAAGGGCTGGTGTGGTGCTGCCATCCGGCGGTTTGCCGAAGGCAAACAAATGCGCCCTCTCTACTGAAGGCAACTTAGTCATAGTCTGGCCACCGTCTGTTGAACGGTACAAACCATTCCAATCCAGACTAAGCCACACCTCATCTTTCACACCTGGAACTGTTTTCAGCCTGCACCACAAATCTGCCCAATACTCGCTTTTAATCGATGAGTTGACAACGCCAAACGATGCACCTCTATCAGTACTGCGATAAACTTTGCCTTCGCTGTAGTAGTAAAACGTGTTGCCATCTACTTTATCTGCGACCAACGGCTCACCCCAATACCAGGGGCCTTTAGCCCCATTAGGTAGCCCTGACACTGCACTCCATGAAGCGCCGCCATCAGTTGTTTGCAAAGGCTGAGCCTCGCTGAGAGTTATGACAAAATTACTGGGGTTGTTTGCCGATACAGCCACTCGCAACGGCATCGCCTTTGCTGGAAACGACCCAAACTTTTTCCAAGTTAATCCGCCGTCTGTAGAAGTTGTTCCGCCATTGTGAATTGGTTCCCACTCCACACCACCAACCCGCACCACGTTCAAGGGGTTGCTTTCGGAGTAGGCAATACCGTAAGTATGCTGAGGCCAAGGGCCTATACCGCCCATCCTTTTCAATGGATAAGAATTAAGTCCATTGTTGTGATTGAAACCGTCTACATCAGCTACGCCACTCAATAACACAGCACCTTTTGGAGGTGCAGCTAGGGCGAAAGCGACTATCTCTTCTTGTCCTTGCTGATAATTATTCCAAGTAACTGGATTGGCGTTGATATTGTCTGTTTGCCAAATTCCAGAACCATTAGTCAACCAAACTTTTCCTGGCACTTTTGGGTCGAATTCAATGGCTGAAACCCATGATTCAAACATGGCATCATGCCACCAAGAAACAGTGTGGTTTATATTTGCCTGTTTCTCTGTCCAATTAGCTCCCCCATCTAAGGAACTATAGAGGATTTTGCTAGTTGTTTGACCTAAAGCTACTACTAAATGATTGGGATTAGTTGGGTTAACACCCAAGGCATTGAAAAACACAGACTTGCCACCTGGAGTGATATTACTCCATTCGTTAGCATATTTGCTAATCCCAGCCATGTGCGTTACATAGAGAACGCCGTTGTTAGCAACAGCCATTCGCTGCGCCTGTGTCGGACTTCCCTGGATTTTACTCCAAGTAACACCCGTGTCAGTAGATTTATATATTCCATCTCCATAGACATTAGCGTAGACTAAACCGGGCGATCGCTTGTCAAATTCGATGCCTAAAATTCCAATCCCCTTTGCCAGCTTTGGGGAAAAAGACGCAACCCTAGCCCATGTCGCCCCCGCGTCCGACGACTTCCACAACCCATCGTGCCGCGAACCAAAAAAGATTACTTTAGAGTTAGATGGATCGACAGCTAACCTTTCTCCTGCCCATCGCTGTTCGGAGTTGCTGTCCATCCCTAAGTCTATCTTTAACTTAGTCCAAGTTTTGCCTCGATCTGTAGACTTAAAAATTGACCCTTTCGGCTCCCACTCGGAGTATTTACCTGCCGCCATGTAGACAATATTCGCATCATTTGGATCGACGGCTAGTGCTTCTCCCCCGTAATAAGTTTTTTGGGCAAGTGGAAAGCTGTCATTTAAAGGAATCCAACTTTTATCTGCTGCATTCCAGCGATAAAAACCACCAACGTCAGTTCTGATATAAACAAGATCCTTTTCTAAAGGATGGGGGTAGACACCCGTAACAAACCCGCCTCCACCTATAGAAACGTTAGCCCAGCGATATCCATTTCCCCCAATCGAGTAGATTGGCGCTGCGGCTACAGATGCTATGCCAAGGCTTTTGTTTGCTTCTAGTTGTTGGTTGCTGGTGGCACACCCAGCAATAATTCCCACTAAAACAGGCAACCCTGTCAAAGCGATAAATTTTGGTATTTTCATAATTTTTAACCAAAGAGCAACGCTGATGAATCCCAATAAATTATTTGTGTAAGTCTCTGTTCATCCCCTATTTACTTTCCAGCAAAGTGATGGGGCGCGAGAAGTTATATTGCCTAATTTTAATATTTAGGGTTTTTTACAAAATTATATAAAGCTCTAATATAGATTTTTAGTTTATCTATCTGTTTTCGAGTAGATAAATGAGTTTTAACAAGTTTTTCAAACTCCGCATCCATTCTTCCATTACGCAGATACACGCCCATTCCTGTCGCTATCATGTGGTTAGAAAACTCATAAAATGATGGAAATTTGACTCCTATCCAATAGCCTAAAAGGATGTTAATTTTGGCTGTTCTTTGCTGGTAGGCCTTTGATTTTCCCTTAGATTCTTTCCCAATAGCATTGGCGTTCTTACCATGTACCCGATAAAGACTTAATTCCCGATCCAAGACAATACCTTTATTCAGCCCTAACGAGCTATAGATTAAAAAAGCATCATTGAGCAAAGTGCTTCCTGCTTTATCGGGCATTGGCAAGATTTGTTGTAAAAGCGAGCGTTTTAAACAAAGACCGGATGTAGAGGGGTAGGGGAAGTTTTTGTAGAATCTACCACTTTTAGTTAGCTCTCTCAAATCGTACTCGCGGAATAAATCGGGATCGCTTTTAGTAGATTCTTTAGTATTTATTTCTACTAGCTTTTCGTCCACAAATTTAAGAGGATGAAAACACCAACCTAAATCTGAGCGATCGCCTAATGCATCTACTACTCTTGCAGCTTTCTCAGAAACAAAAGTATCGTCGGCATCCAAAAAACAAACAATATCCCCTGTACTCGCAGCAAAGCCTGCATTAAAAGCCGAAGCCTGTCCGCCATTTTCCTTTAGCACAGCGATAATTTTATCGCCATAACTGGCAAGAACTTCTCGTGAATTATCAGTAGAACCATCATCCACCACAATTACCTCGACGTGGGGATAATTTTGGTTTAGGGCGCTATCAATTGCCTCTGGAAGGAAACGAGCATAATTGTAGTTATTAATGGCGATGCTAACTTTAGGATTGCTGTTCATGCTTTTAATGTTGTTATGAGCGTTTGGTTTGAGCAGATCCAGTTATAGCAGTAAGCTTCGGAAGAACACGATTAGTATTAATCCACACGCAATACTTGCCGATACTGTGCTACAGACTTTTCCAAGGAGAACTCATCAGCTCTGAGCCGCTGTGCTTCCAAGTCAACAGGCTCATCTAAGGTACTAGCGATCGCTTCTGCTAAAGCCTTGGCATTGCCTACAGGCACTAGCTTACCGTACTGCCCGTTTGCTAAAATTTCTGCGGGTCCGCTAGGGCAGTCGCAAGAAACTACCTTGGTTCCCGCAGCGATCGCCTCAATTAGTACAGTAGGCAATCCTTCATATAAAGAAGATAGGACGAATACTGCTGAAGATGCCATATAAGCATAGGGATTTGCCACAAACCCAGGTAAAGCCACATTCGATGCTATACCCAATTCCTGCACCAAGGCCTCAAGCTGGGATCGCTCCGTCCCTTCCCCTAAAATCATCAGTCGCGCCGGACGCTGTTGCTGCACTTGAGCAAAGGCGCGAATTAAAGTAGGAAAGTCTTTTTGCTTTTCTAGGCGTCCCACTCCCAAAATCACTGGAGGCTGTCCCGGCTCAAACCAAGGATGTTCGACAAGTTCAGTGGCTTTTTTGAACAGATCCGGGGTAACAACTGGGTTGTAAATAACTTTGATTTGCTCTTTTGGTAATCCCAGATGCACCAAATCATCAGCCGCCCCTTGAGACACGGTAACAACTGCATCAGCCCAAGGGTAAAACGAGCGTACCAAGTAAGGTGAAATTCGCCTTTTGATCTGCTTAGAGTTTTGCGACTCCTGCGACAGAGTGTTATGTACGCTCACTACCACTCTTGTAGATACACCAGCCAGCTTTCGACCCCACAAAGCTACTATATTCGTATCTTCCAAAGCCGAAAGCAAAGCTGTAGGTTTATTTTCTTTCAGATAGCGTACTAAGGCGGGGAGACTTGATAACAACCGCTTACCTTTCAAGTCCACAATTCTCACCTCTGGCGGTACTAGAGACAGGTAAGGTCCTTCCACCGTAACTAAAACTAAGTCTACGCTTAAGCCTTGCTCGACAAAACCACGCGCCAAATTAACCAGAACTTTCTCAGCGCCACCGCCAGATAGGGACGTGAGGAAAATTGTTAGACTAGACATTTTTTTATTTGAGGTTGAAGATACTGCTATTCCCCCGTTCCCCCTATCTGGGGGGAATTAGGATAGGGGTTGATTGAAAAAAAATTGGTAAATTCATTGCTAACTTTACTAGGTTGATTCAACTAATCCTTCGTTTCTTACCTCTTCCTCAAATGGCCTAGCATTCGACATTGGGAGGTGCTTCAATGATAAAGTTGCTGATACATATAATATCCAAAACAGAGAGTGCGGTTCTACAATTGTGCTTTCGGTATAGTTATACATTAGTAAAAACGTCACGTAGGCTATGGGCCATAAATCTTCTGTTTCTTTAGTAGACCTCACCCATTTTATGGCTCTAAAGTAGGTGAAAAGAATACTAAGCGTAAAGAAAAACAGCCCTACAAAGCCGAGATCAACCGTCAAGTTTATAAAGCCATTGTGAGCGTGGTATACCTTATAGCGAATTGCACGCCAAACAAATTCTGCCTCCCCTCCCTCTAGCCAAAATCCCTGATAACCATAGCCTAACCAAGGGCGCTCCCAAATTTTCTCTATCACAGCATCCCAAATGTCTGTACGACCGCTGAGGGTAGGATCTTTCCCTAAACTGAATAACAAATTATCCCAACTTGCCACGCCCCATGTAGCTATACTTCCACCTATTAATATCAATGTAATGAAGAAGGGAATAGCCAAGTTGTCGCTCCACCTTAAAGCCCTATAGAAAGGCAAGAGAACTATTAAAGTTAGGAAAATAATTAAAGCAGTTTTTGAAGTTGTAAGTACAATCACGCCAACGCTAATACCACAGACAGCCCATACCAAGTAACGATTTGTGCGAACGTTCAGAGCCACAAGTAAAGTAGACAATGCCGGTAGTAGCATGAAGCGAGCCAAGAGGTTTTTGTGTAACAAAGGTCCCCGCCAAGCTCCTGCATGAGTTCCACTTTCTATTCCGCCTCCCCGGAAAGCTAGGGTGTACATTAAGGTAATTACTGCTCCTATACCCAGCGCCCACGCTATTATGCGTACTTGCTCTTTCAAGGTATAGCGCGAAGCCAAATACAGTCCAAACAAGGTTGTTTGTAGCACATTGGTGCCAGCTTTTCTAGAAATAGACGGGAAATCCGACCAAAAAAATGAGATTAGGATCGTTGCGACTAAACCCCATAAGAAAAAGTCTCTCAAAGCTGGACGAACAACAGTTTTGAACCGAGCAATAATTAGAAAAATTGTACCTGCATAGACTCCTAACTGTAACAGCGATACTATCCGGTCAAACACGGAAGGAATATAAACACCGTAACCGCCTGTTCCCTCCGATGCATTATTTAAGCTAGCAAAGTTTAATAATCCTGAAAACACTAGCAACGCAAGAACCGAAAATCTCTTTTCAGCAAAATTTAGGAGTGGATTCACGACTTTAGTGGTTGGTAAAAGTATCTAGAATTAATCTCAAGTCTATGTCTTTTCAGTGGGATGAGGGGTGAAAAAGGACTCTTGACAAGTTTCTAGTATTATGAAGTTTTTGTTGATGATGGCGTTAAGCTTCGGATGATTTTTCCTGCTTTACTCCTTTGATACTTTTAATATAATCTCTCAGCTTCAGCCGAGTACTGGGCAAAAATGCCACCACTACTAAGCCCAAAACTACCCACCATCCTAACTGGTAAGCAAACAAAGCTATTCCACAGGTGGCACACCACAAGCCAGCCAGCCGATAGTCAGGACTGCCAATGTCCCGCACTAGATAGAAGTGGATGACAATATAACTCGCCAGAGTGGCCATCTCAGCCCAGCCGTACCCCACTAATTCCAAACGGGGTAACAGCACTAATGCTGCTCCTACAAAAAGAGCCATATACACGACGTGAAAAGCTGTAACTTCCCAGTTTCGCCGCAAAACGTAGAGGGTTGAGGAGTGCATATTAAACATGGAGTTGATCAGATTGCTCAAGGCGATATAAGGATAGACCGCCACTACAGGAAGCCAGCGATCGCCAAATACCAAAGGAATAAGCACAGGCAAAGCCCAGCTGACTACTACTAGCAGGGGCCCTACAGCTAATATTTGAAGACCCATGCCCTCAGTGACAGCCCTTTGTAACCGCTCTCGATCTCCCTGCAAGCGTCCCAAGGTGGCAATCGAAATCCGCCAGGTTGCGGTTTTTACGAAACTGAGAATGTCGATGATGCGGATGGCTAAGGCTACATATCCCACTGCCTCGGCACCAGCGTACCTACCTACTAGCAGGGGGTTGATCAGGGTACGCAGTTGCCACACCCAGACTGAGGTAGAAAATCCTAGACTGTATCCCAGCATATGCTTAACTAAAACCCAATCCCAAGCAAAACGGGGACGATACTTCGTACTCCAATAGAGTAGTGCTAGAGACTGGAGTTGTTGTAACCACCATCCAGCCACCAGCGCCCAGACTCCGGCTCCCTGAAAAGCCATTGGGAAAGCAATCACGTAGTAAAATAATTGCCCGAGAAGTTCAATTAAAGCTACCCGCTTATAGTCCAGGTTCCGCTCAAGCTGAGCCATCGGTACTTGACTTAACAGAACGACGGGAAGCCCCAGAAACAAGACTTGCGCCACTGGGCGAAACCCTTCCAGACGCACCCAGCTTTCTATTAAGGGAAGCGCCAAAAAAGCTAAAAGCATTCCTGCTGCTGCTTGCAGCAGCAGCAGGGTGAAAGCTTGGTGATATACTCCTAGTTCCTCTTCCCCTTCCCGCCGCACCAAATAAACCTCAATTCCCAACTGGCTGAGCATCTGAACATACAAAAATATACTGATGGTGGCAGCATATAGTCCGTATTTCTCTGGTCCGATGACCTTGGTAACTAGCATCACTCCTGCCAGACTGATGAATACTCCCAGTCCCTGACGCAGTACTAGGTAGACACCGCCACGCATGACTTGTGTTTTCAGGCTCATGCTTGTTCCTCGAAGTAGCAAATATTAGGGATAAAACCTTCCTGCTCTATAACTGAGACTTCTAGAAAAATGGCTTTTTGGTTAAGAAAATATTCAGCGAGCTAGCTGTGGAGGTCTTTAGGGGCAGAGGAGTACAGCCAACGGGTAAATATACTCCTGAATTCTTTTAGGAGGTAGAGCCGAGCCAGCATATTTTAAAGAAATCTTTTTCTAAAAAGCTGTAAAACCACATTAAAGCAATCTTTATTTTATACATCATTGCAAGGCATCCTTAGCGCTTTAAGACTTACAAAAAATCTATAAATTCCCTTTGATACTTTATCATCTGAAGATATTGAGCAAAACACCCAAAGGTCCCCCCAAATTGCCCATGAAATCCAAGGCTGTAGATGTCTTACTTTTAGGCACTATAAGCACATCTCCTTGCTGTATTTGGTAGTTATCATTCAAATTGCTGAGATTTATGGTTTGCTCGTTAATACGGCCATCATCATTCAAACGGACAAATATCACTTGGCTAAGTTTAGCTTTATCTGTAGGCCCGCCAGCGATCGCTACCGCACTTGAAAGAGAACTATTCGGCGGTACATCCACCTCTCCCGGCTTTTTAACTTCTCCAACTACCCGGACTCGCACAGTTCTGGGCGCAAATGTAGACCGTGCTACCAGTCGGCGGTCAAGAGCATCACCCGGTCGTACCTTAGGAACAAAAATCGAGTCCCCATCTTGCAAGATTAGGTCGCGTGGTGCATTTTCAGAAAAGATAGCGTTCCATAGATTAATAGTGATAGTAGGAGAATTCCCCGTAGGACTATAACGTTTAAGAACAACTCTACGAATGTCTGCATTCCGGCTTACTCCTCCCGCTTCCAATAACGCCGAACTCACAGTAGGTGCTTGAAGAGAGTTAACCCCAGCATTAGTAGCGGTAGGATTGGTAAAATTGCTAGCAAAATTGGTAACGCTGCGTAACTGAATAGTTCCAGGCCGTTGCACTTCACCTCCTACATTAATAATTATTGGTCGGAGGTTAACAAGGCTGATGTTAACAACAGGGTCTACTAGATAGCGCCGCAGACGTAGTGTCAGTTCTTTAGTCAGCTGACCCGGCGTGCGATTTGCTGCTATGACCGTGCCAATAAGTGGCAAAGTGATTGTTCCATCCGATAAAACTAGCTGCTGCCCGGTATACTCTTCATATCCGAACACTGCGATCTGGATTTGGTCACCCGGACCTATGTAATAGTTAGGAGCCGTAACCTTATTAACTGAAGCAGGCGGTTTTCTTGCAAAAGTAGGGGGCTGGAGCATCATCGAGCCAACCATCAGCACCATAGTAGCTGATAGATGATTTTTCCAAATACTACGTCGCTTCAGCATACAATTCTGCACCCAAGCTCGTTTAAGAACGGTTAGAAAATTTTTCACTTTTAGATCTAGCCACTTTCGCAGTTGCAGAACCCTGGTAGTATGCCTTTGCATGGTGGAAGTAACTATCAGGTTCGTTTTCAACAATTACACCATTGACTACTATACCCAAAACCTTCTGACCTGATTGCTTCAAAAATGCTTTAGAAGCAGCTGCGCTAACTGTATCAACCACGCCTGGTCTGGCTACCAATAAAATACCATCAGTTATCTTCCCTACACTAAGAGCATCAGCCACAAGTACAAGAGGGGGCGTATCTACAATTACAAAATCATAGCTCTTAGAAAAATCATCAATTAATGATGCCATCCGCTGGGAGTCTAGAAGAGCAAGGGGATTGGGAGGTATTACCCCAGATGGAAGAACATCTAGGTTATCCATAACTTCTCTCACAGCCATCTTGAACTCAGCTTGATTAACGATAACATCGCTCAATCCAACTGCATTGGTTAAGTCCCATATATGGTGTTGCAACGGCTGGTGTAGATCTCCATCTACTAACAATACCCGGCGTCCCAATTGAGACATAGCTATAGCCAAATTAGCCGAAACTGTAGACTTGCCCTCTTTAGGAACAGAACTTGTCACCACAATAACTTTCAATTCTCGATCTGGGCTGAGAAATTTTAGGTTAGCCTGAAGCATCCGGTATGCTTCACTGATAACGGCATGAGGAGTGTCTCGAACAGGCAGTTGCGGAACAAATGACTGTAATTTTCTCCGGCGAGGGGTGACTTTTTTCCTCAACGAAGGGATCATTCCTAACACAGTATAGTTAAATAGCTGCCTTAGATCTTTGGCAGTTTTGATGGATGGGTCTCTAAGGTCTACAAGGAAAGCAGCCACTATATAAAGCAGTGCGCCAGCCGCAACTCCCCCGCCTATTATTAAATTCTTTCCAGGTCCAACAGGTTTTCCTGGAACCAGAGCAGATGCAATCACGCGGGCGTTGCCCACATTTTGATTTTCTGCAATTTGTACTTCTTGGAGATTTTTTAAAAGAATTTGGTAAGTAGATTGCGCTGCTTCCACTTGACGATCTAGATCCCGCTGACCCTGTTGCAATCTGGGTAGGATATTAGCCCGTTTTTTGTAGGCGGACTGGGTGCGATATAGATAAGCTACTTGATTAGCCAAACCTAAGCGTTCAACCTCCGCACCGACAAGATCTCCCGTCAGTTTTTGTTGCAGCTCCCCAATCTGCAAATTGTTGTCAGGAACTTGCTGCTTAGTGCCAAGAACTTGATCTACCCGCTCCTGTAGTAGCGCCTTTAAAGCTGTTTCTTTACGTTTCAGGTTAACAACTACGGGGTGTTCTTCCTGGTAGCGGGTTCGCTGGACAGCCAACTGGTCTTCTACTTGTTGAAATTCTTTAAGCGCCTGTTGAACCGCAGGAGACTGGCTGAGGGAATTAAGGGCTATGGCTTGCTGCGAATTTAGACCTATCTTGTTCTGGAGTTCCTTGCCCCGAGCAATTGCATCCTCAAGCTTCGCCTGAGTTTGAGCCATTGTGCTGTCTAGCTGTGCAATAGCACTTACAGCCGATTTTGCTTCCTCTTCTAGTGCTACAACGTTATTCTGTTCTTTAAAACTGCGTAAAGCTGCTTCTGCTTTACGCACCCTGTCCTGGATTTGAGGTAGCTCCTTGCTAATAAATTCCCTCGCCGCCGCAGCCTCAGCTCGGTTGGCGAGTATATTGTTCTCGATATAGAGACTCATTAGCTGGTTGACTACCGCCGCCGCTTCATTAGGATCCTTGCTTTTATAGGAAATCTGCAAAACATCTGTTCCTTTAAGAGGTTTCAGAGTCAGCTGGTTTAAGAAAGCCTCAGGCGGTAAAAGGGTATCAGTTTTTTTGTCTTTTAGTTTTAGTGCAGCTATGGTCTTTTGGATGAGCGGGATAGAACGGACTACTTCTGCCTCTGTATCCAGAGGAGTATTCATCATATTTAGGGTATCCAGCTCACCTATTTTTTCTCCAGCTTGCGTCAGGGAAGAAGTTACATTTTTCTTTTTAAACAGAAGCCTTCCTTGTGCTTCATAGGTGGGTTTTTTCACAAACGCGACGGCAGTTGCAAGTATAACAGTAAGCAAAAAAATACTTGATGCGGGTAGCCAGCGCCGTTTTAGAATAAGCCAGTATTTTTTAAAATCTATATCTTCCGTGTTTTCTTTAGGTTCCATATAAGTCTCCAAAAGGGAATTTTCGCTATACCAGCGCTGGGTTGGCGGGATAAGGAATTTTAGAGAAATTCAAGCAATGAGCATCGAACTCTTTGAATTTCCCGTCTTAGCTTTGAGTTTGCGGATAAGCTATCTAAAAACATCAGTTTTGCGCCTTCCGTGTTTTTTTTACGAAGCCTTAAAGCTTTCTAACTCCCGTTGAGCTTTCTAACTCCCGTCGAAACAGTCTGATAGCTAGCTTGTGGTCTTAGGGTTTTGTGTATTTGGCCTTTGGCGCTATTTTACAGCTTTTACTTTTAATGGTACATTCTTATTCAATCAGACTTTATTAATGGAGCCTGTGCGATGGGCTTACTCTGCCTATAGAGTGTAGTTGCTCATTTTATGGGCGGCAATGCGGTGACACCTCGGACTGTGTAAGAAACAAAGTATACACCACACAATCGAGTCACTTGCATCCTGCTTGTTTGCGTCGCCCTAATAGCGAATATCAGGAATCTGTTGCTCTAGATGTATCATCCGGCTTATGGTGGCGGTTGTTAGTATAGCTAATTTCCTCTAGCTGCAAGCTACTAGCCTAATACAAACGAACGGAAAATTTACAAAGCTAAAGCAAGTTGATAGTTTGCTCAACAGCACGCGCTTGGGCGAGTCGTGGAACTAGAATGCTTGTATTGTAGTATCAATTGTATTTATTAGATACTTTTCCCAGAAGTCATAAGTTTTGAATATTGCCAGGGGTTGCATCTAGGAATAATTTCCGAGATTTCACATAACACTTTACCGCGATCGCCACAGATGTGGGATTAAAAATAAACAGCCGTTTGTCTACTTCCGGGACAGACTTCCCAAGGGAAGTAAAGGATTTAAGAAAAAACCTGCTCTTTAATCAGAGCAAAGGGAAAAAATTGGCGCTAATCAGGTTATATAGCGCTGATTGACACTTAACCCTCAGTATTGTTCCCCAATACCGTTAGCATGAACATGGTCTTAGATGGACAGTCTTGCCGATGGCACGGACGTGGGAGGCAGGGTTTGGAAATAGGCGAAGGCTTAAAAATATGTTACCCCTCTAATTCACAGATAGTCGTAATCGTCTACCCGCCATAAGTCTTGGTTGCTGCTTAATATAGTATGCTAAGTGAGCAATAAAGCCAACAACGATGCTTGGGCTGGTACGAGCGCACCCTCAATAGCGATGCAGCATAACAGGGATCGGGCCATCGCATCGACCACATCTACCCAGCAAACTCAGATCCAAGCTAAGGAGCTGGTGGTCTAGTTCACTTAAATATAAATAGAATTACTCAGGTTTCCGCTATGCTTCACTAAAAATTCAAAAAAATGCATCTAAGCTTCATCAAATTTTTATAGGTTTACCAAAAATATTCCGTATTATTGCTAATTATACAAATATGATTTGAAGATAACGATTCAGGGTGAGGACTTTACAAAGGCCAATTTTTCCCTCATTAAGCTGCATAAGTTCGGCGGTATCCACCTCTTAGCTTGACCGAAATGCTCTTTGCTAAATAAAATTACACATTTTTTATGCGTAAGCCTGTTTTGACTATCTTCTACCAGTTTAACCCTTGGCGCAGTAGCATTGGGGGAATTCAAACAGTCATCCGCACCTTTGTCAAATATGCTCCGGATGAGTTTGAGTTGCGATTGGTAGGGACAGGAAACGATCCGCAGATGCCTATAGGTGCATGGCAAGAAGCTGAATTTGCGGGTCGAGCCATTCGCTTTATGCCTCTATTCGTGTTAGAAAACGATAATGTTAGAAGGCTGGTACCCACCACACTTAAATATACTGCTTCCCTGTTGGGTCGTTCCCTCGCCTCTGACTTCATGCACTTTCACAGGCTTGAACCAGCTCTGGCAACCATGAACTGGCCTGGAGAGAAGACTCTTTTTATTCACAATGATATTCACAAGCAGATGAACGCCGCTGGCAATAAAAATGCGATCCTGTGGCGGCGTTTCCCAGCAGCGTATTATGCTGTCGAACGCTTGCTAGTTAGCCAGTTTGACCAAATCTTCTCGTGCAACACCGAATCGGCTCAGCTTTACAAACAGCGTTACCCAGCGCTTGCGGAGCGCGTTTCCTACGTCAGAAACACAGTAGACAACGAAATTTGCTACCCCTTAACTTTAGACAAACGCGAGGAGGGTAGGCGCATCCTTGCACAACAGATGGGTTTGGCAGAGGATACACGTTTTGTTCTATTTGCGGGTCGTCTGCATTTACAGAAAGACCCCATCCTGCTGCTCCGCTCCATCGCCGCTCTAAACGATCCAAAAGTTCACCTCATAATAGCGGGAGATGGAGATTTAAGGGATGAGATACGTTCTGAGATTGGCCGCCTTGGCCTGTCCGAACAGGTAACGATGCTTGGGCCGGTAGCCCAGGCGGAACTGGCACAGTTGCAGCGCGTTTGCAGTGTCTTCGTACTAACCAGCGCCTATGAGGGTCTCCCTTTAGTCGTTCTTGAAGCACTGGCCTGCGGTACACCAGTAGTAACGACCCGATGCGGTGAAACGCCAAACTTACTGTCTGCTGAGAGTGGGGTGGTCTGTCAGGAGCGCACGCCAGTTGCAGTTGCAGATGCCCTGCAAAAGGTACTGCTGAATCCCAGCGATTATCCAATCGAGGCATGCGTTAAGGCAGCCGAACCTTTTAGTGCCCGCACTGTAGTGGGTGCTATTTACAACGATATGCTAGACCGCTGGCAGCAGCGGAACTCTTTATCTATTAGCCAAATTGGTTCTAAAACTTTTACAGGTGTATCACCATGAAAATTGCTGTAATTGGTGCGAAGGGGTTGCCCGCAAAACAAGGCGGTATCGAACACCACTGTGAAGAAATTTACTCCCGTATAGTTGAACAGGGCCATTCTGTGGATTTGTTTGCTCGTTCCTCGTATACAGACTCTATTGCACTCCATCATTATGACGTTAAGGGCGTTCGCGTTGTCTCTCTGCCTTGCTTGAATCTAAAGGGGATGGATGCTCTGCTGAGTTCCGCACTCGGAGCGATCGCATCGAGTGGCACACGTTATGACATAATTCATTTTCATGCTATTGGTCCGGCTCTGTTTAGCTGGCTACCAAGAATTACCACCAAGGCAAAAATTGTTGTTACCTGTCATGGCCTAGACTGGCAACGTGCCAAATGGAGCAAAGCTTCTAGCTACCTAATACGTCTAGGTGAACGCGCGGCAGTACGCTTTGCTGATGAAATAATAGTCGTTTCAGAGGATCTGCGCTCCTACTTTAAGCAAACCTATGGCAGAGAGACGCTCTACATTCCTAACGCCCCGTCTAGCCTGGGTGAGTCAGAGCCCAAATTTTCGACGGGCACGTCGCTAGGCTTGAACCAAGGGCGCTACATAGTATTCCTCGGCAGATTGGTGCCCGAAAAGTGTCCGGATCTACTCATTAAAGCTTTCCAAAAACTCCAGCCCCAGGGATGGAAACTCGCCCTTGTCGGTGGCAACAGCGATACTGCTCAGTTCACTTCGCAGCTAACCGACATGGCGGCAAACAATAAAGACATAGTATTCACTGGCGAACTCCGAGGAGCGCGTCTGGCAGAAATCATCCGAGGAGCGGGATTATTTGTACTTCCTTCTGAGTTGGAAGGATTGCCTCTGGCGCTCCTCGAAGCTATGCAGGAGGGTATCCCAGTGCTAGCGAGCGACATTCCTGTACATAAGCAACTGATAACTAAGGAACGAGGGATGCTCTTTCGAGTTGGAGATGTAGACTCCTGTGTCCGCAGTCTCGATTGGGCAATCCATCATCCGAAGGAATTGGCGGTAATGGCTGGGAATGCACAAGAGTATGTTCACGCTTATTATAATTGGGACGAGATTACTACCAAAACTTTGAAACTGTACGCGACACTCTGCACCTCGGCTAACACACAAGAGCCAATCGTTCAAGATTTCATACAAAACACTCAAGGCTTAACGTTAGATGCAGCTAAGGTGCCAGCCCTGCCCAAGTGATGGCAAGTTCTGAAGAAACCATGGCGCGTTTTGAGTATATAGGAAGATACCTGCTTGTAGTAGTCAGTAAGGCATAATTGATTCTGTCCTAATTTGTAGCCTTTTCTACGTACCTCGTACAGCAGAATACGGGATACGCACTCCGTAAAAGGTATAAATTTAGAGCATTTACGGATGACATAACTATATGCCCTCGGACATCCTGTAAAGGTAAAGCTACTTTAAGTCAGGTATCTCCCCATGAAAGCAGCCATAAAGCAACTAGCTTCTATATCCTTAATGTTGATTTTCACCTTTTCTGGCTTCGTGGTTTTGGTAGTTTCGATAGCCTTGATGGTAGCCGAATCAGTGGTCGGGGCGGTATTGACACAAGTAACTGCACTAAAAAAGGTAAGCTCACAAGAATGTGCTAAGGCGGAGTATATTACTTCCGACTGATGAAAAAAACAGGCTATCTTGGGGATCCTGTAAGCGTAAAGCTACTTTAAGTCAGGGATCTCCATATGAAAGCAGCCATAAAGAACCTAACTTCTATATTCTTAATGTTAATTTTCACCCTTTCTGGGTTCGTGGTCTTGGGAGTTTCGATAGTCTTGGTGGTAGCCGAATCACTTGCCTCAACGGTATTGACACAAGCAACAGCACTAAAAAAGGGCAATTCAAAAGAAAGCCCTATTGGGAATTACAGTAGTTGCGACTGAAATTGCAGAGTTTTACACAAGATTATAAAAAATTACTCTGTAAGTAGTTGTCGTTAGTTTGGCGATGCATATGTTATCCTCTCAAAGTTGGATGGCAGCTCAAACTCAGCAACCTTATCGCGCCCTTCCTAGGGAATAATCTTTAAACCTGTATTTAACATAAAATAACTGCTTTTATTATCGCAGTTATTTTATATTACCATATTATGACTAGCCGTATCCAACGTATTGCGATCGCATCCCTAAGAAGCAAAACGATTTATTGGTATTGAATACGGACAACTTTTAGCTTTAGCGGCTCTAGCCGAAAATAAGCATTTACACAGAGCGATCGCTGGTTATTTGCCCTGCAAAGATGCCTCACAACAAGTTTAGGAGAAAGCGCGATCGGATTACTTACAAGTAAGTTATTTATGACAGTGCGATCGCGCTATTGTAATACCCGCACAGCTTTTGAATAGAAGCGATCGCATCCTGTAGCTTGCTTAGTAAATCCCTGCTTGTTAGGGCTAATCGCATTTAACGTAATCTGCGCGATCGCTGCTATCGATTTCAAATAATTCCACTACTATCGTTTTAACTGCTTATCACTTAACTGGAGTAGCTTCTCGATTTGCAGATCTGCTGGAAAATCGGTATTGTCAGTTGCGTCCATACCAGCAAACCCAGGACAATTTATGACCTTGATTTTAACCAACGACGACGGAATAGGCGCTCCAGGCATCTTAGCACTGCATAAAGCAGTCAACGGCAAAGGCATAATAGTCGCCCCCAAAGATCATCTCTCAGGCTGCGGTCATCAAGTCACCACTACTCTTCCGATTCACATCCACCGCCGTTCAGACACAGAATTCGCTGTTGGCGGTACTCCCGCAGATTGCACCCGCCTCGCGCTAACCCATCTCTGTCCAGATGTAAAAGCCGTCCTCTCTGGTATCAACGCTGGGGGCAATTTGGGAGTTGACGCTTACATCTCAGGAACCGTCGCCGCCGTGCGCGAAGCTGCAATGCACGGGATTTGCGGAATCGCCGTTTCCCACTATCGCAAGGGGAAACTAAATGTTGATTGGGATGTGGCGGCGCGGTGGACTGCTGGTGTCCTGGATGATTTGCTCAACCGCCCTTATAAACCGGGAACCTACTGGAACGTAAATTTGCCGCACTTACTACCAGGAGATCCCGATCCCGATGTGGTATTTTGCCAACCCTGTACGCAACCGCTTCCGGTAAATTACCGCATTGAAGGTGATAACTATTACTACGCGGGAGACTATCAAAAACGCGATCGCACTCCTGGTTCTGATGTTGATGTCTGCTTCTCAGGTAAAATTGCCGTCACCCAACTACACCTCTAAAAACTCAACTGGCCTTAGAGAAACAGCGATCGCCCCCTCCTGTACAATTGCTAAATGGCGTTGAGAACTATAAACAATCGGGAGGCAACAAAATGCGAATTTTAATCATGGGCGGGACTCGTTTTATCGGGGTTTATCTAACTAAAATTCTGGTAGAACAAGGCCATGAAGTTGTACTATTCAATCGCGGCAATAAACCAGCACCAGTTGAAGGGGTAAAACAAATTCACGGCGATCGCACTGACGCCGCCCAATTAAAAGCAAAATTATCCCCAGAAGACTTTGACGCTATCTTTGATAACAACGGTCGCGAATTAAGTGACACCCAACCTTTAGTAGAAATTTTTAAAGATAGAGTACAGCACTTCATATATATGAGTTCTGCTGGTGTTTATCTAAAATCCGACCAAATGCCTCATGTAGAAGGCGATGCTGTAGATCCAAAAAGCCGCCATTTAGGTAAATATGAAACCGAATCTTTCCTTGAAAAACAAGGAATGCCTTTTACTTCTATTCGCCCTACTTATATTTATGGCCCCCAGAATTATAACGAGCTAGAAGGCTGGTTTTTTGACCGCATAGTGCGCGATCGCCCCATTCCCATTCCTGGTAATGGATTACACATCACTCAATTAGGACATTGTAAAGACTTAGCGAATGCAATGGCTGCCGTATTGGGTAAATCTCAAGCAATCGGACAGATTTATAATGTGTCAGGCGATCGCTATGTAACTTTCGATGGTTTAGCCCGCGCCTGCGCTGAAGCACTCGGAAAAGCGCCGGAATCTCTAAAGATTGTCCATTACGACGCCAAAAAGTTCGACTTCGGCAAGCGCAAAGCTTTTCCCCTCAGAACCCAACACTTCTTCGCCTCAGTTAATAAAGCGATTACCGAACTAAATTGGCGTCCAGAATATGACCTAATCTCTGGTTTAAAAGACTCGTTCCAAAATGATTATCTCGCTTCTGGTCGCGATAAAGCTGAAGTCGATTTGTCTGTAGACGACGAAATTCTTAGTGCTGCAAATCATTAACTTCAGATGAACGCAGATTGTTAAATATCTGCGTTTATTTGCCTGCATCGGCAGTTAAATTCATATCTTTATTACTTGTAGGCAACAAGTAAATAACGCCAGACATCAAAGTGAGGGCAACGGAAATCCAGAATGCGACCAGAGAGGGGATTTGCCAAGAGTCAGGAAGGGGAGCAATGAGGAGCGCGATCGCCACAATCTGACTAACAGTTTTAACCTTACCCCAGATATTAGCTCCGGAAATTGTCGATTGGTTAACGCGCCAACCAGCGATCGCCAACTCCCGTCCCAAAATTAGGAAAACTCCCCATGCAGGCACTTTACCTATTTCAATAAGCGCCAACAGGGGAGCTAATACCAGCAACTTATCAACCAGTGGGTCAAGAAACTTGCCCAAATCTGTAATCTGGTTAAGTTTTCGAGCTAGGTAGCCATCCAACCAATCTGTTCCGGCGGCTACCAAAAATATTGTTAAACACGCCCAACGTGCCGACTCTGTGGGGTAGTAAAGGCCAACTAGCAAAAACGGCAACGCCAGCAAACGCGAGAAGGTGATCCAGTTTGGTAAATTCATACAACGATTTTAGATTTAGTACCAATCTAAAATCTACAATCCAAAATTGATTAGCAAGCGCCACTCTTATTGAAAACAACCTGCACGGTTTTCAGAATTAAGCTGATGTCGTATATAACAGACCACTTGATTTGGTAGTCCACGTCCATCCGTACAATGTCTTCAAAGTCCTTGACAGTTGAGCGTCCGTGAGCTTGCCACTGGCCAGTCATTCCAGGCTTCACATTCAACCGTTCCCAATGGTGGGTTTCATACTGCCTCACTTCATCAACAGTCGGGGGACGAGTTCCCACCAGACTCATATCCCCAATCAACACGTTCCAGAATTGGGGGAATTCGTCTAAGCTAGTGCGACGCAGGAACTTGCCAACGCGCGTGATGCGGGGGTCATTTTCGTTTTTAAAGATATGCCCTTTGGCTTGGTTATCGACCAGATGCTTGAGATGCTCTGCGCCTACGACCATAGAGCGGAATTTCCAGATGCGAAACTGGCGTCCGTGAAGACCGCAGCGAATCTGGCTGTAAAAGATTGGGCCTGGATTATCGAGTTGCATCGCGATCGCGATGGGAATTGCGATTATTGCAAGTACCATCAGACCCACTATTGCTCCCAAGATGTCAATTAGCCGTTTGGCTTTGCTCTGGGCAGAGGGATGTACCCGCTGCTCGAAAATATGCACCTCGGTGGGACAATCGAGAACCAGCGAATCTACCGAAAGGGAGACGGGCAATTGCGTAGTGGTAATCACGGCTTGCAGTCGGTTTCTACAGGAGAGTTAGTCTTTCCGCTAATATAAGTAGTTTCACGGGGGTCTGACTATGAAAAGTCCGTAGGTTTACTTAATCTTTTAAATACTCTACCCTTTTGTAAAGCTTTTATAATTTTTCTTCGAGCTAGACATAATAATTCCGCCATATGGCCTACCTATTGCCTAACTTATAGCCCTATCAAACATTTTATTAATGATTGTTAATCTGTAATTAAAAGCATAGATAAAGAACTGAGGGAGGGCAAGGCAAAGTAGCGATTAAGCGAGAAGATTCTCAGCTGGGATACCCCAATCAATAATCAACGGATCATCTAATTTTTGGTGAGTACCAGACAGAACGATACTAAAGAAAGTAAGCAAACGGCGACACTGCAATTGATTGGGGCGATAGAGGCGATCGCCCTCTTTATAGAACAACGGTTCGGCAGCAATCGTCTGGTAGTCAAGATTTTCCCGGCCTTCCTCGGTAAGCAAACTTTTTTCTGGCGAGGAAGGTATCAGACCCGGAGGTAACTGACCGTCCAGAATTGCTATTAAGCGAGAAAGGCAAGTCCGCGTATTAAGACCGCGACGCTCTAATAACTGAATAATTTCCCCAGCTTCGTAGCGGGAGTTACGAGGGGTTTCAGAGAAAACGCGCAAGAGTTCTAATAGCAGAAAATAATCGCTGTACTGCTGCTGAGATCGCTCTAAAACTTGGGGAACTAAAGGTAAACTAGCTAAACCATAAGCCACTTTTGAAGGCTGAAACTCATCAATTATTAAATTAGCGTTGGGAAACTTTTGTCTGAGCAACTCCCGCACCTGAACTATTGCAGACGTACCGCCGCTACATATCACCTGAGAAATTGCTTGTGAAGATATTGCAGTCTGGCTCAACAGAGCATTTAGGGATAAATTCAGACGGTGAACAAAAGGTAGAATAATTCGTTTTTCTAGATCTGCGCGAGTACAAGACAACTGTCGATCGCCTAGCATTAAAGTGAATTCATTTTGATGTTGGAGAATCCGCTTCAAATAGGCAGCAGCTTCCACAAGCG
This sequence comes from Microcoleus sp. FACHB-831, assembly GCF_014695585.1. Lineage (NCBI taxonomy): Bacteria > Bacillati > Cyanobacteriota > Cyanophyceae > Oscillatoriales > Microcoleaceae > Microcoleus > Microcoleus sp. FACHB-831. The sequence goes on from NZ_JACJON010000084.1 coordinate 63,551, forward strand.
CTTGTCCTAAAGGAGAACTTTGTAACTCGCAAGTAAAGCGATAACGATTTTCCAAGTCTGGTTCGCCGCTTGCAGGAAAACCAGAAGAGGTAAAAGGCAAAACAGAAGACGAAGAATCTGTTTTTCCCTCTAAAAGCATCTGGCAGATAATGTCTTGATCTATAGCAGTACCGCCATATGAAAAACTGCTTCGTAGAAAGTTGCTGTGGTTTAAGTCTTGCAAATTTTCCGGCAAATCAACTAAAGCAGTTTCTGTTGCACTCGCCCCAGCATTAATAACTATAGTACCGCCGCGAATTTTAGATTTTGACTGCTTATTATCCGCCAGCACTCCCAGCAAAATAGCGATCGCATCCTCTAAGAAGAAAATTTGCTCCGGACGGCTTACCAGTCGCGCACCCAAAACAGCTTCCCGGAGGTTAAAGCGGTAGGTATCGCTCCAATCCATCGGTGTACCGAGAATTACGCCGCTGAGATTCCCCAGCGCCTTGCTCAATTTTTCTGCATCAAGACGATTAGCGCCCGTTCTTACTGCACTGTTTGAGAGGGTATTGGCAGGTGTGAAAGTTGATAATAACGCAATAAGCGATCGCCCAAGCCAATATAGAGAAACTGGCTGTTGTTCCGACCACTGCAATAGAGGCTCCCAGTTATTAGTACGGGGAGAATAGTAGGGAATGCCAACTTTGAAGTAGTGCTTAAATTTTTCAATGAATACCCCAGGCTTTTTAGACGCCAATAGAGATGCCAAAGAACCGACAGCAACCGACGCCATCGGAGACTTACCCAAATTGATTTGAGCAGGGCCAGAGTAAACAGCAGATGGCAAACGATAGCTGGATTCCTTAGAACCGCTGAGAGTATTAGTTGCCCAATAAAGGGGGTAGCGATCGCCGCTTTTTCCATTCAACAAAACCGCTGAAACACCAGTTGTGCCAAAGTCAATCCCTAAGTACCAAATCTCATCTGGGACATATGTCTCGCTTTCCCGTTCCACCTCAATTGAAGTCCGTCCCGCTTGGGATTGAGCTATTGGCTTCTCGGTCTGCATAGCTATTGTTTTTTGTCATCCGTTTGGTCAAAATCTGTAAATTCTTCCGAGTGGGGAAAAAGTAACTCCCATTCGGAATATGTTGGCGCAATGTTTGCATCCATCGTCCAGTTAGTAAAGTCGTCGTCTTGGGTGTCTGCATTCGTATCCAGCTCTAAATTCATTGCCTCCAACAGGTCTAAATCGGAGTCCCAGTCTAACTCAGCAGAAGAGAGATCGGAATTGCTTGCGATCGCCGATTCAAATAAGGAATCGGTTAAGGCCACATCTTTAGTTTGGCTATCGCCTGCGATCGCTTCGGGCCACATAGCAGGCACATCCGATGTCGATAATTCTTGCTCCCAATCAAACTCTATTGGCGCGTTTGGTGCAGAAGCGGAAGCAATATCACCTCCTTTATTTTCTAACTGCGAATTCTCAATTATGGCATCTTCTTTATATGGATATTTCTTGTTATTAGTTGTAACTTCCTCCGATTCAAACGCAATTGATGGCGTTTCTAAAAGATTGACTTCTTCTCCTGTTTTGCTGCTTTCCTGAGTTAGGAAATCATCAGTTGCGGACGCTTCAAAACTAGAAAGATCTTCACTCAACTGCTCTAATATGTTTTCATTCAGGAGAAATTCAATTTCGCGATCGCTCTTCAACTCCTCCGACGCTAGTAGATCTTCATCGAACCCTGCTTGTATATAGCTATCTTCTACCACCTGCACTGAGGAGCTATTCGTAGAAGCAGGCTGGTTGCTATGTGTCTCTTGAGGCGAGGCGTTGCGATTGCTTTGTACGCTTATTGGGAGTTTTGGTGGCGAATAAAGCTGGAATTTTTCGTCAGTTTCCTTTCCTAGTGGCTTTGTTACTACTCTATTTTTATGCTGAATATCATCGTAATTTTTGATTTCTTTACTAGGTTGCTTTTCCTGAAATAAATCTGTTAGCAGAGAAATCGTTTCAATGCCTTCTGGCTGCGATTTACTAACTTGATAGGATGGATTATTTATAAATTGTGGAGGAATTACCTTTTTTGCAGTCTCTAAAATTACTTTTTCTTCCTCATCAGCTATAACAGTTTTTACTTTTTGATTAGCATCTTCCAATTCCACATCTTCTGGGGAATCTTCAAAAAATAAACCTTCCTCCCACGAGTCAACCAACTGATTAGTATCTTCTTGTAGCGATCGCGCTGGCGCTGAATGTGTTGCTAGGTCTTCTGCTCCCCCGAAAAACGCCTCTTCAAATTGTGAAGACTCAAAAGCTTCTGAATTGTCCAACGCCCCATCGGGGCTGAGCTTTGAGTTCTCGGAAATTTGCTCGGAGGACGCTAATGAGTCGGTTCTGGTGGTGCGAGACGCCCGATCGGTATCTTGATCAAATTCGCGGACGGTGCTGTTTGCGCTGACAGCGCCCGATCCAAACAGACTTTCGTAGAGATCGTCGAGTTCGCTGTCATCCCCATCCGCACTCAAATCAAGTGAAGAATCTATAAGCCAAGAGTCAAAATCCTCCTCATCAGATTGGCTCAAGGAGTTAGGGGAAATGAATGAGGGGGCGAGGAAGCTCGGAGAATTTGCATCTACGCTAGGAACGTCCCCTGTGAATATTAGCTCGTTTGCCGCCTTTGAAGATTCTGGTGCAGAATTATCATCTAATGCCGAGGCGGGGGTAAGAGAATTAACATCCAGTTGCAAGATGGCATCTATTTCATCTTCGGCAATTGGTTCAAGACCCAACGCATCGAGATCTAGTTCAACAATTTCCCAGGTGTCCGGGGTTAGGGGTGGGGTGGTTTTCTGTTTCTGGGATTGGGCGATCGCAGTAGTGTCATTCACTTGCAATTCCATCCCCGGAAAAGCAAACTGCCCTTGTGTGGAAACTTCTTCAGTTGGCGATGCTGTTGGTAGTGGCAGATTTTCTTGGTCGGCGGAAATTTTTGTTGTTTCGGGTGTAGATGCTAAGGCAGTAGATACAGTTGCGATCGCTTCTATATTCTGGGATGAATGCACAATGGTAGAGGCTTCTCGCCCTAGCTTTTCAGCTAAGTGATTTACCAACGCTGTAAACAGCAATTCCCCCTGCTGTCCCAAGCTGTGCATTTTAGCCACTCCCTGAGACAATGACTCCTCATATCCCAGCACATTATTTTGTAGCGACTCAAACACCACCCGGATCGTAGAATCGAGCCTCATTAACAGTTGGTCGGACTCGCGCTCTATTTGCCGCAGGTGTTCTAGGCGATCGCGTGGGTGTAAAGTTTCTTCTACAGGGGAGGCAATTTGATGAGCTTTCTCATCATCTTCGCCGCTTTCCAAAGCGAGAACCCTTCTTGCCTCGCCTATAGCTAATGAGGATTCTTCTTGGCTTGTGTATTTTAGTTCTAAATTTGCCAGGGTTTGAGTTATCTGATGGGTCAAGCTTTCCTGCAAGCGGTTTGTTAGCGCCTGTAAGAATTCTGAGATGATTTGCTGCTGTGTAGCTTGTTGCTGAGCAAGAGTTTGATAATGTTGCCGTTGGGTTTCAAGGACTCGAATTTCTTTAACAAGTGATTCCCGCTGTTGTCGCAGAGCTTCGAGATCCGCTTGCAAGGGCGGCAGCAATCCCGCACGCAACTCGGTCATTTCTTTGACCACTGCCTTAGCGATCGCGTGGAATGCTTCTTGCGGGGGTGACTCCACTACCTTTGGCTGCTCTACTTCCAGCTGTTGCTGCAACGAAACTAGATAGCTGCGGACTCGTTGGAGAACTCTACGCTGTCCAGCCACATCAACAGGGGCAAACATCGACAGACGCGAACCACCCGATGCAAGTACACTGTCAATTTCAGCAATGAGAGCTTCGATAGCCTTCTGAGAAGTCACAATAGAACCCCTAATACAACAAATGCGGCACTCTCGCAGCTACTATAACAATTGTTACTAATGCCCGCACTCAAAGAAAACACCAAAACTGATAAAAAAAGGATTAGCTCTTTAGCATATATTGTAATATTTCAACTGCTAAATGCAGTTAAGTCTACACTACATAAAATGCCAAAATAGAGGTACTTCTTAACCAGATGGGTAGGCTTCTTCTGACGTAGGTTTTTCCAATTCCCTTGTCAACGCCAAATATGTTCCTCCTCGGTCTATTTTCTACCACTCTGACAGCAGGGGGGACTTTGGGCAAGGATAATAAAGTATGAAGGATAAACTAAGAAATTTTTCTATCCCTGATAGGGATTACTACAGTGGCGCTCTGTCGGGCAATTTACAAGATGGCTGGCGTACATACTACCATGGTCTCAGGGGCTGGCTGTATTTTCTTCTCGCCAGAATTGCGATCGCAATTCTGGGGGAAGTGGGCGTGAGTTGTTAACGTGTAAGCAAAAACACCTTACCTTGTGCCACCAGGATAAAGCCAGCGCTTGATGGATAAGCAATCAATAAATACTGATTTTTGCCAAATATTTCGATATATTTTTATAATTTTACTTTAAATCTGTAACATAATGGAGGACTGCGATCGCCCCGCCTACTTCAATCTTCTCCATCACAAATCCCGACCATCCAGAGGGTTGCATCTACTGGGTGAATATTTCCAGAAAGCTGATTACATATAGTGTAGAGAAATTATAGGCTGATAGCGTTTGACTGCACAGGGAGAGGATTTCAACCACACCCTGCGTACTTTAGTTGGTAGCTTAAAGTAAAAGGGTTCTGAGTTGGAAGGTAAGTTCTGCATCGTTTTTCGATCGCCTAGTCGGCTGTTGCCCGTTGAGAGGATAATAACCATGGGAGCGTTTCCCCATTATTGCCTCTTGTCCAAAACCGGAGGCACCTTCGCACCGACGCAGGGCCAAAATCGAGTGCGAGTTGGGCAACGCAAGCTGACTAAAGCATCCCGGTTTCACTCTCTTGTTGTGTCCCTTGGGCACAATTGGAAAGTTTTCAGCCTATATGCTTTTCGTTGAAACGCTACCAGCCAGCCCCAACCCAGTGGGCCAATGTCTATCTATCCTTAGCGTTTACAATGCGATGGCCCTATGGAAGACCGATACAACTCTCGCGAACTGAATACCAGCCTCAATGCGTTGATACGCACCGCTCCCTTTTTTACAGGTTTACCAGAGCTAGCGGTGGACAAAGCGACAGCCCATGTCGTCACTCGTACCCATCCCGCAAATCAGGTGATTTTGCTGGAAAATGACTGGGGCGGATCTGTATATTTCATTTTGAATGGGTGGGCGAAGATTCGTACATACAACCTAGATGGGAAAGAGGTAACGCTCAATATTCTCGGCAAAGGGGAACTCTTTGGTGAAATGGCAGCGATGGATGAAGTGCCTCGTTCCACAGATGTTATTACCCTTACTCCTACGACAATTGGCAGCATGCCAGCGGCGGATTTTGTCCAGTTAATTCATACGGAACCGATGGCGGGCGTCCGGTTAGCTCAATTGATGGCGCGACGACTGCGGCAAGTGAATCGCCGTCTGAGGTTGCGGGAATCGGATAGTATGTCCCGCGTGGCAGATACATTATTATTTCTGGCTGAAGGGCAGGGCAAAAAGGCGACAAAAGGAACTGAGATTCCCAATTTACCCCATAGAGAGTTGAGCAGCCTTAGCGGACTAGCGCGAGAGACGGTAACGCGGGTGCTGACTAAGCTGGAAAAGAAGGGGCTGATTCAGCGCGAACACGATATTCTTTGCATTCCGGATGTCCAAGCCCTAGAGCGGCTGATAGCTTAAAAGATAGGAGCGATCGCGCACCATTTGCGATCGCGCCGTTAACTATGGACTACAGGCTGTTAATACTATGGCTTTCCATAAGATCCTTGTTGCCATCGACTCCTCTAATTTATGCCAATCGGTTTTTGCCCAAGCTCTAGACTTAGCCGAGGCGAATAGATCCGCTTTAATGCTGCTTCATTGCCTCACTAGCGAAACCGTTGCATACCCCGACCCTTCTATGCCAAGTGAGATGGGCGCGTACTCAGAACTAGACGCCAATTCTTACCAAACTCAACAACTTATCCTCAAGAACCACATTGAACAGGCGCAGGCTTTGCTGCAAAGTTATTGCCAAACTGCTAAAAGCCGGGGTCTGGTAGCGGAATTTGATTGCAAAATAGGAGAGGCTGGGCAATGGCTGTGCGAAACAGCTCAGGGTTGGGGAGCGGATTTGATCGTTATGGGACGGCGGGGGCGGACAGGATTGACTGAAGCGTTGCTGGGAAGTGCGAGCAACTATGTGCTGCACCACGCTCCTTGTTCTGTGTTAGTAATTCAGCAGCTAAATACTCAGGAGTTGAGTTCGCATTTCAAAGGTGTTGTGGGGAAAAGTTAGATAAAAGTTAAATTTAAAACTGCGGCTATTTTTTAATTTGCATGAGCGATCCTATTGAAGACGGTAAAACCCACAGCCCCCACCATTCCCAAAAAAACCAAAACGAGCCGATCCCAGATGATGATGATGACCCCCTAAACGGCAATTGGTCGCTGGATGAAGAATCTCTCCCGCTGCTGGGGGAAGACCCGCCAGAGGAGAAGGAGGCGGGGAAAAACGAGCCTATGAAAGCAGCGATCGCCCAAAGTGGGAAGTTTTCGCCGCCGACACAAAACCCGCGATCGCCCTTAGCAATGGTAGAAACGGCTTTTCTAGCCAGCGCTGCCAGCCTAATTTGGCTGATTAATTACTACTTCCCGCTAGGCCCTGTCCTGCGAATGTTTTTTCCCGTCCCCATTGCTCTAATCTACTTGCGCTGGGGACACCGGGCGGCATGGATGGCCGCGCTGGTTTCTGGGTTGCTGTTATCCCTTCTGATGGGGCCAAGCCGCAGCATTCTGTTTTTTATCCCCTACGGTCTGTTGGGCGTCCAACTGGGGGCTATGTGGAGACGCGGCGCGAGGTGGGAATTTTCTATTGGCACTGGTGCTTTGATCGGCGCTTTTGGATTCTTCTTTCGCATTTGGTTGCTTTCGATTCTACTAGGCGAAGATCTTTGGCTGTATATGACTACCCAGATTACGGAACTCGCAGAGTGGGGGTTTATCAAGTTGGGTTTGCTGCAACAGCCAAGTTTGCCTCTAATTCAAGCGATCGCTGTTGGAACGATCCTCCTCAACAATGTTATTTATTTATTCATCGTGCATCTTGTGTCTTTGCTGCTGCTAGACAAGGTGGGCAATCCCATTCCCCGTCCCCCTGGCTGGGTACAAGTGCTGTTCGATTATGAGGAGTAACTATAAATTATGAATCATAAAATTCAGCATTTTTAGCCTTGGTCGTGAATAATTGCCCCATTTTTCAGCTTTGCCATGACCTACCCACAAATGCCGATTCGTGTATGCACTGGAGCTAAACAGGGACAGGAGTGGCTAGAGCGCTATCGAGGACGAAAGCCGATCTTTGCTTGCGTTTTGGGCTTTACCGACACTGGGCTGATTCCAGGTATTTCGGCTGCGGGTGCAACGCCAGACGATCGCCGAATTACTGCGATCGCCGATGCTGAATTTTTGTACAATGGCCCCCGATTGCCGAAGCAATATCCTTTACCTCCCCTAACTGCTGGTGCTTCACCCGTGCTAATCTCCCGCGCTGTTGTTGAAGCACTGGATATCCCTGTTTATTTATTTAATGCTGGTTTGCCTCTAGCTCCACCTGTTGAAGCAATAGATTTAGGGGGCGCTCCAGCTAAGTGCCTCAGCCAGGGAAATGCCCTAGAACTGGCAACCGTAAAACATTTGCTAGAGCAAGGGTTAATTTGGGGGGAAAAACTTGCTACTACTGTTCCTGATGGCTATGTCATCCTGAGCGAGTGCGTAGTTGGAGGAACTACTACGGCTTTGGCTGTTTTAACTGGGCTGGGGGTTGATGCAGCAGGGAAGGTTAATAGCAGCCACCCCAAGTGCAATCACGAGCAAAAGTGGGCGTTGGTGCAAGCTGGTTTGCACCGAGCAAACATTGGTTCCCATTCCCCAATCCAAAATCCAAAATCCAAAATCCAAAATTCTCTCGATCCGCTAAAACTCGTTGCGGCAGTCGGCGATCCTATGCAAATCGCTGTAGCTGGGATGACTATTGCCGCTAGTCGGAGTTGTGGTGTTTTGCTTGCTGGGGGTACGCAGATGCTGGCTGTTTATGCGCTGATGCAGGCGATCGCTGCTAAATTTTCCTTAGATTGGCGACCGGAAAACATCGTAGTCGGAACTACGCGCTGGGTGGCAGAAGACCCTACTGGCGATACTGTGGGATTAGCTAGAGCTGTTGGCGAAATGCCCGACGGCAAAACTCCGCCTTTACTAGCCAGCAGGCTGAGTTTTGCCGCTTCTCGTTATCCCCAACTGCGGGCTTACGAACAGGGATATGTTAAGGAAGGCGTGGGAGCGGGTGGAGCTGCGATCGCGGCTCATCTCTACCAAGGCTGGGGACAAGATAAACTACTTGTGGCCATTGAAGCCTTGGTAGAGCGCTGTATTACTTGCTAAGTAGGTAGAAACAATTTAACTTAAAACCTCTCTCCTACCCCTCTCCCTAACTCTCTACTAACAGAATAGGGAAGAGGAAGAATGTTTTTAACTTAGAGTAGAAATATCCCCCTTCCTTTATAGCGAAAGGGTTTCGGGGGTTACGTCGTTTTTATGTTTATTTATGTCTATCTACTTAGTTGTTAGTTCTCAATTGTCTTTTGTACTTCGTCCTTTGTCAGTTGTCGTTTGCTATTGACTTAGAACTGAGGACTACTTGCTTAAGAATGGATTCTCCTTGATAAAAGCTGTTCTTCCAAAGCTGCAATACGGTTGTACGCTGCTGTGAGTTGTGCAGTTAACCGTTGAATCTGAATATCTGGTGACAATTCCTTCTCGCTGCTTTGATAAGAGTACTTATCAAACCCATTGTTATCAACCAGGACATCCTTGTGTTCCATCGAGCTGTCACCAATGCCAGAATGCTGGTAGTGATAGTGCCTGACACTCGCACCTGCCAAGGAACGCTCGGCTACTTGGACGGGTGGGGGCCGGTGTTCGGATAACGCTTCAGAAACTTTGTGAGTCAGCTGATCGATGCTTTGGTACAGCCCATCAACTTTATGAGTTAAAGCCGTGACTTGCTTTTGAAGTGAATCCATGAGATTTCCAATTCTCCTATCTTTATGTTCTTTATCCTATGAAATAATTGGTAAAAAATTATAAAAATGCTGAATAATTTAAGTTTTTTAATATATCTATCAAAAGTAGTAATTTCCAGGTTAAAAAAAGCAAAAATACTGAGAAAGCCAGATTATCAGGCGCTCGGGCAATTAAGTAGATTGGTAAGATTTTTGTCGCTTAAAGCACAATGCGTGAATTATATAGGCTTGTAAATTCAACCTTACGCTTGTCCTATTTCCCGTTCCTCCGGGCTATGAGAGTGCGTTGCACTAATCTGTAACAGAAATAGGTACTAATTCATGCCTACAGGAAAATTACCCCGCCCTAATGGGTAAACTAAGTACATATACGACAGGTTGTTTAGGAAAAAAATGCTTAACTTTGAAGAGTTTTTTACGGCTTGCACGGGGCTGTGGAAGACGGAAAGAATATATCATTCCATCGTGCAAGGTGGGACCGAACGTTCTTACACGGAATATACAGTAGAAGCGCTGAGGAACGAACAAAAGCAGCAAATTTTGTCTGTCTCAGCAATGAACGGTATAAAGGTTGACCTGGAACAACAGAAAGATGCTGAGTCAGCGTGTCCTGGGTTTGCGATCGCGTTCGATACGGTTTCGGAAACGGGCGAACGAGTAGCGATGAGTTTGAAGGCGCTATTTGTACCCGATGCATATGCGCTAACAGATGCGTCTATCCAGCCATCACCACCGCCCCCAGTTGCGGCAATGGTTCCAGACTCGGAGGAGATAATTAGAGGCTATTATTTGCGGGATGAAGGCTATTCAGAAGCAGGCGCGATCGCGGGGCGCTTTACCTATCTACCCACTCGCCAAACCCTGGAAATGACAACGTACTACGGGCGTTCAGTTGCCATAGACCAAATGCGGATAGTCGCTCCTGATTTACGCTTACGCACGATTCTTACCTATAAGCGACCCGAACAACCCGATCAACCTCCAACAATAATTACCTTAGCGGGCTTTGGCGTTGAACGCAGGCAATCCCTCTAGAGGTTTACCTCTAAAGAGATAGGCAACTACGAAAAATTTGTTGAATTTGGACAGCAACCGAAATTGCCTCATTTGGTAATTTGATTTTTTACAGGTCATTTTCATAATGTGAAAATTTGGACTTTGGTTAACCAGGCAGCATCGAACGATAAATTTTATAATTTTGCTGTCAGGAAAATTGATGGCGGTGATGAATCTATTTACAAAATTTGTTTGTCTGATAGTGCAGCGATGATTTGAGCGATCGCGCTTTAGTAATTTGTGGTTAGCAACTTTAGCGACGTGGGACAGGAAACAAAAGACGACACGACACCGCTCCACACAAATACGCGGATAAAATTAAGTACTGCTATGCAGGCGCATCACTGTTCAAAATCCATCCCAGCGCAACGGACAAAGGATAAACATTAATGAAGCGACGGTCTTTTATGGTGGGTGCTGGAACCCTGGCGCTAAGTCAGCTAGTGGAAGGTTGCAGTTCCCCGTCAGAAACATTGAAAGTTAGACTGCTGAAAAATTCCATCCCACCCCAGCTATTGAAGGAATTTACCAAGGGTCTGGGACGAAAAATTGGTTTAGATTTTGCCCCAGACGCCAATTTAAAGGACGTTTACACCAACCTGCAAAAGTGGAACGGATCGGGCCAGGATGAAAATGGCTGGAGGCTGAAACTGCCGTTTTATAAACCCAAAGTGGCCGTAATTCCAGACTTAGTGACGTTGGGTGATTACTGGTTACAAGGAGCAATTCAGCAGCAATTAATTCAACCGCTTGAGTTAGCACAGTTGGACGGCTGGAAGCAACTTCCGCCACGCTGGAAAGAGCTGGTAACGCGCAATGACAAAGGCTTAAGGGACGCCAAAGGGAAAGTCTGGGGGGCACCTTACCGCTGGGGTAGTACTGTTATTATCTATCGCCGCGATAAGTTTGAGACATTGGGTTGGAACCCGACAGACTGGGGGGATTTGTGGAAAGAAGAGTTGCGCGATCGCATTTCTCTTCTAGACCAGCCCCGCGAAGTAATTGGTTTAACTTTGAAAAAGCTGGGTAAATCCTATAACACCCCAGATCTCAACACAGTTTCTGGCTTAAAAGATGAACTGTCGAAGCTGAAAGGCGGGGTCAAGTTTTACAGTTCTGACACATACCTGCAACCGCTACTGCTGGGAGATACATGGCTGGCGGTGGGTTGGTCTACAGATGTGCTAGAAGCTATGAAGGGCGAGCGCTCGATAGCCGCTGTCGTTCCTAAATCTGGAACCGCTCTTTGGGCAGACGTTTGGGTTCGTCCTACTACTGCTAATTCTAGTACAGACAACCTGATGAAGCAGTGGATTGACTTTTGTTGGCAGCCAGATACTGCCAGTCAAATTTCTCAATTTACCAAGGCTGCTTCACCTGCGATCGCTTCCATAGAGCGAAACAAATTACCAAAAGATCTTCAGGAAAATAAGCTGCTTTTGCCAGAAGCGGAGGTTCTAGACAAGAGCGAATTTCTCTATCCCCTAGCCCAATCTACCCTAGAGCAATATCGTTCCTTTTGGCAGGAAATGCAAAGTTAAAAATTAAGAGAAAAAAAGAAAAATTATTTCTTTTGCCCTCTTTCCCAGGTTCTGCCTGGGAATGCTTTTTAATTCACCCGCAGACTATCCTGAAGGTCGGCTTCAAACTGAATGTTGCAAACAGGTTGAGCCAAACTGAAGTTACAGGTATAGGTAGCTAAAAGCGCTTTTTGTTGGTTGAAAACCCTAGTGTTATAACCATTCTGTCTGGCAACAGTTCCCAACTGATTGACAAAGCTATAACGCCCTATATAGTCGAGCAGAGTCCATAGTTGTCGGTTCACTACTAGATCTACTCGCTTCTCATCTGGGTAAGCTAACCAGTTGTCTAGCATTTTGCCACCAAACTGTTCTTTTGCCCACCAGAGACTGGGAGGTGTCAATCCAGTTTGCGATATGGTATCGGCTGTTATAATTTTTCGCCCATTTGTTGGTGTTGTCTTAGCTTGTAGAAGGTTTGACTCTAAAGGCTCTTTTGAGGGCTGTGGAACTGGTGGTGTTTGTGCGTGCGCTAAAGCAGGCGCAAGCATTCCCAAAGCGAATGGCAAAACAGCCAAAATTACATATTTTTTCTTTTTTACTTTGTTAGGTTTCATAGTTCCATAGCTCGTGGTTCGTAGTTCATATTTGATGGCAAAAAACATTCAATAATGAACTGTGTACTATCAACAAAATTTATTGATATCGACCCAAAGATGCCGCCATAGTTCCATTAATCCCAAAGGCGACGCCCAGCTTTGCCGTTGAGACGTTCGTGGGTGTCTCGCAGCAGTGTTGGGATGTCAAGCTGTTGGGGACAACGGGGCAAACAGTCGCCGCAATCGGTGCAGCGATCGCCTTTCACTCCCCAAAACCAGTGACCTGCGTTTTCAAACATACCGTAGCGGTACTTACCGTAATCGGTCATATCGTAGGCTATGGCTAGATTCCGCAGCCGCAATACTTCCGGTATGTTTATAGTCTCCGGGCATGGCAAGCAGGCATTGCATTGGCTGCACAGGTCTGTAGAAAGTGTGTTTGTAAGTTGCGACTGCAAGCGCTGGAATACTTCAATTTCTTCGGCTGTCAGCGCCTCGTCGGAGTCAGCTACCTTTAGCGGTTCTATCAGTTCATCTGGGTTAGCCGCACCGATGCTTAGAGTAGTAATGCGGCGATCGCTTAACAAAAATCTGTAGTTCAGCTCTAGTGGCGAATATGGCTGACACAACTTTTCGAGCGTCGCAGGGGGTGTATATAGCCTTCCTCCCTTATCAGCGGGAGAGATAATAAAAACTCCCATGTCCTTTTGGTGGGCTAGGGCAACCGCTGGAGCATTTACCTGCTGGAAATAATAATAATGAAGGTTGACAAATTCAAATAAATCTGTATTTATTGCTGCCAGAATTACATCCAGCGTTCCATGAGTCGAGAAGCCAACGTGTCGCACCCGACCATCTGCGATCGCTTCCTGCACCGCCTGTATGCATCCGCACTTCACCCAATCTAGGTGTTCCCAGGTATTGACTCCATGAATTGCCAGACAATCTACATAATCTAGCTGTAAACGCTCTAGAGACTCATCAATCCAGCGGCGCATAGTATCGCCGTCAGCAACAGGAGGAATTTTAGTTGTAATATGCAGTTGCTTTCTATCTAGAGGCAATCCAGCTTTTAAGGCTTCCCCCAGATATTGTTCGCTTTTGCCGTAACCCCGCGCCGTTTCCAGGTGATTTATTCCCAAATCAACTGCTTGATACACCGTCTGGCGGGCGGTTGACTCGTTAGCCAGACAGCGCATCGTTCCAAGTGAAAACACCGAAAATAGCAAATTTGTTTTGCCAAACCGCCGATAGCGCATTTTTAGCAAATTCTCATTTTTCGCTATTGGTAATTAACATAAATGGGAAAAGAGGAGCCAAAGGACAAAAATAGAGCTGTCTATGTTTCACCACTGGTGAATCGACCGCGCTGAATAATATCTTCTGGTCGCAGGTTGGAGATAAAATCCCGGAAGGCTCGGCGTTCTGCCTCGTCGGCATCGCGGTCAACCGGAATGGAAGCATCGGCAATTACTTCTTCCATCACCCAAATGGGCGTGTTAGTGCGAATGGCAACAGCGATCGCGTCGCTAGGACGCGCATCAATCTCCTTTTTTGCCTCACCCTGACGGACACATAAAATAGCATAGAAAGTATTGTCTTGAAGCGAGTGAATGATCACGCGCTCCAAAGTCATGTCCCATGCCTCAAGAATATTAACTATTAAATCGTGGGTGAGAGGGCGCGGAGGGGTCTGTTTTTCCAGGGCGCTGATAATTGCCTTTGCCTGATCTTGTCCTATATAAATAGGCAGGGCACGTCGCTCCGAAGCATCTTTCAGCAGCACGATCGGGCTGCGAGTGACGGCATCTAATGCAATTCCAGCTACTTTCATTTCAATCATCAGCTTGGCCTCTAGAACAAAGTAGGCATCGGGGGATAAAGCGAAGCGATAAACTGGTACTGGACAGATTGGGGCCGGAACAAAGACGCTAAGGCTCTAATTACTTTACCGGGCAACCGTAAATCCAGCCCTTGCAGACCCCTGGCAGTTGGGATCAACAAGACTGTACTCCAAGTATGCCCCAGTCTCATGATGATTGTGGTGCGAATTTCACGAAAAAATATAGACACTTTGGTATAGAGTTTAGCCGTTTGTCTGTTGTACCTAAGTTTATTGTCTGATGTCCGTTGTCCGTTGTTCCTTGTACTTTTGTCAATTACGAATTAGAAATTACCAATTACCACTCAATAGAAAATTAAATGTTTACCGGGTTAATTCAAGCATTGGGAAGTATGCGATCGCACGGAGAAGACAGATTCCAAATATCCTGTCTCCCCGAAGCATCCTCGTCGCTTCTGTCAGATTTGGCTATAGGTGACAGCGTAGCAGTAGATGGAGTCTGCTTAACTGTAGAGGAGATTTTGCCGATGGGATTTGTGGCAGCCGCTTCCCCCGAAACCCTAAGTCGCACCACCTTGGGGGAGCGCCAGCGAGCCTCCACCATAGTAAATTTGGAAGCATCTCTACGAGTTGGCAGCAAGCTGGGGGGACATTTTGTAACGGGACACGTAGATGGGATCGGCTGCCTCCAAGAATCGACGCAAACTGCCAACTCATGGGAAATGTCCTTTACAGCCATAGAGGGTTTTGGCGAATTGTGGCAGCGAACCATTGCCCGTTACATCATCCCCAAAGGCAGCATTGCCGTCAACGGCGTCAGCCTGACGGTAGCAGATTGCGACCCATCTGGCAGCTGGTTTAAGGTGTCTGTAATTCCCCACAGTTATGCTGAAACGAATCTCAGTTATTTGCAGACGGGCAATTGGGTAAATCTGGAAGGCGATATTCTGGGCAAATACGTGGAAAAGTTTCTACGCTATCAACCGAATTCCTTGGTAGATGCACCACATACAGCCAGCCTTGACGGTATTACACCTGCCTTTTTAGCCGAAAACGGATATCTTTGAAATTTTAGATTTTAGATTTGGTAATTTAATCTAAAATCTAAAATCTCGTGTCACCTTGGGTTAGCGAGGTTGGAGAATGCTGGAGTTGTCAGCGATGCCGACCCGCGTAAGAGTGGTGTTTTAGATTGGAGCGCGGGCGTGGGCAACACTGGAGTTGTCAGCGATGCCGACCCGCGTAAGAGTGGTGTTTTAGATTGGACACTAGGGCTATCCAGTCTTAACATAGTCAACGATGCCGACCCGTCTAACAACGGTGTTTTAGTTCCGCTAGAGGTGGGGAATAGCAAAGGTGGCATTATTACGGAATTGATGGCTGGTGCTGTTTGAGGTTGAACCGCAGCAGGTAAGGTTGTAGTTGGCAGCGTTGCCTGCTTGATGGCTGGTGCTGTTTGAGGTTGAACCGCAGCAGGTAAGGTTGTAGTTGGCAGCGTTGCCTGCTTGATGGCTGGTGCTGTTTTAGATTGGCCTGGGATAGGGAGGGGTAGAATTGTTGCTGCTGCTAACTTACCCGATGAAGACGTTTGAGATGGCTCAAGGTTGGGTAGGGGTAAAGTTGGTTCTGCTACAGAATTATCCCTAGACAGTGATTCAGGTTGATAAGGGGTCGGTAACTTTGGCGCTGCTACAGAATTGTCCGCCGACAGTGATTTAGGTTGATAAGGGGTCGGTAACTTTGGCAGTGGTGAAGATGGGGTGAATGATGGTATTCCAGGTTGTGGATTTACCAAAGTTGGCGCTGCTGCGGAATTGTCCGCCGACGGTGATTTAGGTTGATAAGGGGTCGGTAACTTTGGCAGTGGAGAAGATGGGGTGAATGATGGTATTCCAGGTTGTGGATTTACCTGAGCGGTTTCCAGGGCTTTCATCAGTTCCGCATGAGCAGAATCTAATTGAGAGCCTGGATCGTGTGCTACCCAGCCTTGTTCGGTCAATTCTCGCCATTCAAAGTGGAGATGAGACCCGGTTGAACTGCCAGTGTTGCCAACCTTACCAATGACGCTTCCCTGTTCGACCCACTGACCTGGTTGAACCGCTATTTCGGAGAGGTGGGCATAGAGACTTTCACGGGTTTCGTTGTGCTGAAGGACAACAGATAAACCATAGCCGCCCATCCAGTCTGCGATCGCTACCTTACCAGCATAAGCCGCTAATACTGGCGTTCCCACAGGTGCGCCTATGTCTGTACCTGCATGAAACCTGCGATCGCCGCTTATAGGATGAATCCGCCAGCCAAACACTGAAGTAATTGAAGCCGGAATCGACAAGGGGAAAAGCATGCTGGTATTGCCATTGCCTGCGCGTCCAGATTCGTAGATTTTAGGATTGTAGTAAGCCAAAGGCGTTGGCGTCGTGCTTTCCTCATTGCCCTCTCCATCGTCAAATGTTGGCACGATGGAGTTTTTCATGCGAATACCGCTGATATTCACTCGCAACGGCCCAATTTTGACTGGCCCGATAGCTGCGATCGCGGTTTGCCCCATTCTCAGCCTGCTGCGTCTTAGCGAACGCAGCGATCGCCCCTTGCGTGTACTTTCTATGTAGCGCCCGATGTCTGCACTAGCCAACTCCCGCCGTCGCAAAGGGCTGGTTTCTATGTAGCGCCCGACGTTAGCCGTTTCCAAATTGCGTTTGCGAACGCCTCTTGTTTCTATATAGCGTCCGGCTTTAGCTGTTTCAAAGTTAGGCTTGCGAACGCCTCTTGTTTCTATATAGCGTCCGGCTTTAGCTGTTTCAAAGTTAGGCTTGCGAACGCGGCGGGTTTCTATGTAGCGCCTTGCATTAGCTGTATCCAAGTTGCGCCTGCGAACGCGGGCAGTTTTAAACGAACGTCTAGTGTCAGCAGTTGCAATAGAGCGCGTCCTGTTACCACAGCCCTTTCGACATCTGGTAGAGCCTTCCGACGCTATAACAGAATTTGGTTCATCGTAAGTGCGAGTCGCTCCAATGCTGTACTCAGTCGAGTCTATATAAGCATTGTTGTTGAATTTATCGACTTTAGCACTTTCGTAGGGTAAAGGGGGTTTGTCTAGACTGCGACGAGATCTCCTTGGTGGATCGATCAGGTCTTTAGCCCTAGTTGACACAGACGAGTCAAGGGGGGGACTTACCGAGTCTTCGCGTACAACACGATTTTCTGACTCGGCTTGCGATACTAATCGTCTGCGGCGGCTAGATGCCTCTCGTTTGGGTGCTGGTGGTGCAAGGCTGCGTACAACATCAGGTACTGACGTTTCTCCCGTTGCCTCGCTGCTTGCCTTGTCTGGGTTAGAATCGCTTTGCGCCCAAACAATACCGCTGCTAAGGATGCCAAGACCGCCAATCCAGCCAAGCCCCTGCATTAAAAGCGATCGCCGATATAAAAAACTCAAAAAATTGTAATTTTTGGAGGGTCGCTGGGTCATTTTCGCCTCAATACTCCTCACTCACTCACTAAAGCAATTCTGGCTAGCTTGTTGTGTAGAGACATTGCGTGCAACATTTCTACCCAATTTGCTTTCACCTTGAACTGTAAAACTTAAATATCATAGCCCAGACTGATTGTACCGGGCTTAAGGCAAATTTCTGATGTTGTTGCTGCTAGCTGCAAGCGGACTCGCAACTCTCCGGTAGAGCAAACACCTACAACAACTCCAGGGCACCCGTCTACGACGACGGGACGATTGATGCAACCCAGAAGCTCTAGGTAAGACGGTAGTAGAGTTTCTATGTCTTCCTGATGCAAGCGTTGATAGCCCGATAATAAACCGCGTATGGCGATCGCTGCTAGCATTTCCAACGATGTTACCGTATTGGTCGTATCTTTACCCTGCGATCGCAGGTTGATTCCCGTCTCTGGAACTGGATTATCCCAGTTGATCCCGACGCCTACGACAGCTTTGGCAATTTTATTCTTATTTACTCTAGTTTCCGTTAAAATACCGCCAAGTTTGCGTCCTTGAACTATCAGGTCATTGGGCCACTTGATTAAGACGGGTACGGCGTACTTACGCAATTCTGTCGCTATTCCCCAAGCGCTACACATAGTCAAGGCGGCGCTATTTACTGCTGGCAGGTCGGGTTCTAGCGCCATAGATAAATATAATCCGCCAGCTGAAGACTGCCACTGTCGTCCCCACTGACCCCGCCCTGCTGTTTGTTGCTGGGCGATGACTACTGTTCCTGCTGTAGCGCCTTCCTCTATTAATTTCCAGAGGGTTTGGTTTGTGGAGGGGAGGGTTTCAAATATATGGCAGGAAAGTTGTAAAGGTGCAGCATCCTGTAACAGCGCTTCAAGCTGTTGCTGATTAAATGTCACTGTTGAAAAATTCACTAAATACTTGCATAAGCTAGCATTATTGCACTTGTATTTGAGGAGTTTTCACAATGTCGCAGCTTTCGCCCACCCTGCCGCAAAATTCTATGCATAGCTGGCACTGGCGCAGCTGGGAAGGATTGCCCTATTTAACTTGCAGCCTGCTGGAAAAGTGGCCGCACGGTTTTTTTACTAAACAGTTTTCGCCTCAGTATCCGGCGGAGTTGGTGAAGGTGTTACAGCCGGATGCTGGAGTTTATCGAGTTAAACAGGTACATGGCAACGCGGTGCTAACGCCTTCGGAAATAGAAGCGGCTATGTCTTCTGAGTCCCCGCCGATTGATGAGTTGCCAGCGGCTGATGGTGTTTTGAGCGATCGCTCAAAACAGTCTGTGTGGGTTTGCAGCGCCGATTGCACGCCTGTCTTGATTGCTGATACTCATACCGGACAGGTGGCGGCGGTTCATGCTGGTTGGCGGGGGACGGCGACGAAAATTGTCCCCAACGCGATCGCTCGTTTTGTGTCTTCTGGGAGTAAGCTGCAAAATTTACTTGTTGCTATGGGGCCTGCGATCGCTGGTTCTGTCTACCAGCTCTCTACTCACGTAGCTGCTGAAGTAGGAGCAAGCATCTTACCCGATACTTACCAAGAAGACAATATAGAAGAAATTCTGGCAGCCATGTCGCAGATAACTGATTCCCCGCTGTCACCAGATGCACAAGCAGGACGGGTGCGATTGGATGTAAGGCGGGTGAATGCCATACAGCTACAACAGTTGGGGATTGAGCCAGAACAGATAGCGATCGCGCCTCACTGCACTTACCAAGACCCAGAGCATTTCTTCTCTTATCGACGAGAGCATCTCAAGAAAGTCCAATGGTCGGGCATACTTAGCGTTTAGTTTGTAGCCCAAAACTGCCCAGCCTCTGACATGAAATAGAAATAAATAAAAAACCGCCCCCAGTTCATGACCTGGAGGCGGTTTTTATACTACTTGTCTAAATCAAACTAGAGCGCTCTTTGGTTGGCAACTCGTCTCACATACATGAGAGCGAGTTGCGCGTTTAGTGCGTTAGTTACTGCGCTGGTGCGGGGGCTGGGGCTGTGCTGTCAGCTGGTGCGGGGGTTGGAGCGATTTCCGTTGTGCCCGTTGCTGGGGTTGTGGTGGTGCCAGTTCCAGTTCCAGTGCCTGTTCCGGTGCCTGTTCCAGTTCCGGTGCTGGAGCCTGCGCCATCAGTTGTGGCGCCAGTTCCAGTTCCAGTTCCGCTTCCAGTGCCTGTTCCAGTTCCGGTGCTGGAGCCTGCGCCATCAGTTGTAATGCCTGTTCCAGTTCCAGTTCCGCTTCCAGTGCCTGTTCCAGTTCCAGTGCTGGAGCCTGCGCCATCAGTTGTGGTGCCTGTTCCAGTTCCAGTTCCGCTTCCAGTGCCTGTTCCTGTTCCAGTTCCGGTGCTGCCACCTGTGGTGCCGGTGCCTGTTCCGGTGCTACCACCTGTGGTGCCTGTTCCGCTGGTGCCTGTGCCAGTTCCGGTTCCAGCCCCGCTGCCAGTGCCTGTTCCTGTTCCGCTGCCACCAGTTGTGCCGGTGGTTGTATCGGCTTCGTCAACCGGAATCTCTCTTAAACCCTGCATACCAGGGAAGACTCGGCTGCTATTGCCTACTGTCTGAAAGGCACGGATTACCTTACCTTTCACTTTGTTACGACCGTAGGCATGACCGCGACCGTACCGGTTAGCACGACCCCGGACCTGACCGCGACCTTCACGATCGTCATCATCACCGCCATCGTTGTCGTCATCGTCATCGCGCTGAACCACTAAGAGCTTCTGCCCGTCACGACTGCGCTCAACAGTTAAGTTAGCAGCAACGCCAGATCCAAATATGCTGTATTCGCGACCTTTACCGTTGACGAAGGCAAAAGCCAGATTGAACTGATTCTGAACTGACGATTGGCCAATTGAGAAGTCACCGCCAACTGTGCCAGAGCCTGTGCCAGAGCCTGTGCCAGAGCCTGTGCCTGATGCTGTGCCTGTACCTGTACCTGTACCTGTGCCTGTGCCTGTACCTGTGCCTGTGCCTGTACCTGCGCCTGCGCCTGTGCCTGTGCCTGTGCCTGTACCTGTACCTGTGCCTGTGCCACCACCTGCTGTTGTGCCACCAGTGCCACCAGTGCCACCAGAACCACCAGTGCTACCGCCTGCAAAGCCACCGCCGCTGCCACCAGCGCTACCACCGCCTGTAAAGGAACCGCCTCCTAAATTGATGGTATTGCTGTTTTTGATGACGTTGGTGTTAAAGGTAGTATCCGGATCGTTGCCGTTGATGTAAACAAAATTTTGCTGGCCTTTTTCAGAGCCGAAGCCTGTGTTCTTGCTCTTATCTGACCCACCACCAAAGTTATAGGTGGTATCGCCACCATAGTAGGTTGTGATGTTGTTGTTTACATCGTAGTTGTAGGCTACTTTCCCACTCGTCGTCCCACCTGTACCACTTGTGGTACCACCAGTCATGCTGCTGGCAACTATACCCGCGGTGAATTCTGTACGGCCTTTGCTTGCGCCTTCAGCTACGAACTTGCTGCTTTCTTGCTCAAACTTAAACTTCGTTGTGCTGTTAGGGCTGATAAAGCCAGCAGATGTGCTACCAACTTTGGTAACTACGCCCACACCTTCGCCTTCAACTGTAAATTTACTCTGAGCAGTACTCTTGAAGGCTTGCTGATTTTGCGCGGTGAACGAGGTAACGCCGCCGATATTGCCTTCTACGCCAACACCCTGACCTTGGATGTTAAACTTCTGGCTGCTTTCACCACCTGCACTCTCAATACTGAACTTGGTTACGGCATCCTGGCTCTTAAAGCCTATCTTGCTAACTTGTTGGGCGCTCAATACTTGAGTGCTCATCATGTCGTCATCGTCGTCGCCGTCGTCGTCGCCACTAGCTGTGGTTGTGGTGCCAGTCGTGCCTGTACCAGTTGTGGTGCCAGTTGTGGTGCCAGTTGTGCCAGTTGTGCCAGTTGTGCCAGTACCAGTTGCTGTCGTGTCTGTACCAGTTGTGCCTGTGGTGCCAGTACCAGTTGCTGTCGTGCCTGTGGTGCCAGTTGTACCGCCAGTTGCTGTCGTGCCTGTACCAGTTGTGGTGCCAGTTGTACCGCCAGTTGCTGTCGTGTCTGTACCAGTCGTGCCTGTGGTGCCCGTCATTGCACCACCAGTTGTGCCACCTGAGCCACTCATCGTGCCCGTACCGCTGGTGGTACTCATTGCGCCATCGTCATCTGAATCAGAATCAGAAGAGAGGGCAGCAACACGCTGATCGTCATCATTGGTGTTGAAGTTGACTTTTCCCTCGCCTTCGAGCTTAAATTTAACTTTTTGGCCGAGCAGGAATTCTGGATCCTCAACAGCACCTACAGTTCCGGTGCTGAGCTTAACATCTGAAGGAAGACCTATCGTACCGTTCGTCAGCTTGGCATCAAATGCACCAACGCTCATCAGACCCTGCTTGGCCTGATAACTAGATGCAGAGCTGCCAGTTAAGCTTACGTTTGTTAGTGGTAGGAAGACTAGGGGAGCAGAACCTTTGACGATTGGGCTAACCAGCGTTCCACCCAAAAATGCTTGGCTGGTAAAAGAATTTAAAGTAAAGTCCACTTTCATTGGTACGCCTACAAAGGGAATCGGGGTACCAGTACGTGAAAAGGCTAAACCTGATAGAGTACCTGCCAAACTACCCGTATCCATCGCATCCGGGCGACCGTTGGTATTGACATCTTTGAAGCTGGAAGCGTTCGGTATGAAGCGAGCCGAACTTGTTACTCCAGCAGGGGTTTGCAGTTGCAACTGCCGGACGCGAATGTCAAAAAGAGTAGGAGCGGGCTTGCCAGGATTTTGTGGCTGCGTGAAGAAGGCTGCATCGCCTTTTATACTACCGCCTGTAACCGTAACTTGAGCATTAGCAGAAGGAGCAAGAGCTAGGGCCAAGCCTCCAGCGATACCTAGAAAAACAACGGAGCGAGTTGAATTGGCGATCATGTGATTAAGACTCCATCTGGAAATTAATTACAACTAAGCAAAGTATCTAGCTCAACACTTAACAGGGAACAACTGTTAGTTTTTTTGAATTTATCCTGACCCCATTTAGGGTTAGAAGTATTAAGAACGTGTGTAGATCTCCTGACTCTTACAGCGTTGTCATACGGGTAGGGCTTGTTGGAAGCTTACGAGCCGACCCTTTTAGTAGCTTTCTTTAGGCTATGACTTTGCCGTGTGAGAGAAGGTTCCCGAACAACCAAAAATTTTTTGAAATTTCTTAGTAGCAGATAAGACATAGGTTTCAGCCTTTGAAGTGCGGGGGAGCTATATAAATAGATCGGGTGCGAGCCGAAAAAGTTAGACAGCATGAACCTTACACAGGTTTAGCTATAACTAAGTAAGTTCGTCGGTAGTGCGGCTCCAAAAGGTGCAACCACTGCCTGTTCTACGCAGATATACGGATAAGTAAGTAAGTTTGTCAATGGGTGCAGCTAAAAAAATTGCGGGTAGCACCCGCGTTACGCAAATGTACGGAGATATAGGTAATCTTTTACAAGCTTGATACTTTTTGCTAACCGCTCCTCTAACCTCTTTAGTTTTACGATTGCGGCTTTACTTATCTCTTCTCTACTAGGTACGGCACATTAGGGTTCAATAGGGTTCACAGTACGGATAAAAAAAGGTGGGCAATGCCCACCCTACCCAAATCGAAAATTCCTAGAAGGAGAAAGTAGTACGCAACGCACCAATTGTTATGGTGTCGTTGTTATTGTTATGACCCGGATTGAAAAGCACGATCACTCCTGGAGTGACGGTTACATTATCCGATACCCGCAAGCGGTAGAAGGCTTCTACGTGAGTTGTAGTTCCAGGCTGACCGCCTTCAGGTGCTGTAATGTCCCCCCTGCTAAAGAAGCTAGGAATGTTCCTGCCCGTTGGCAAGTCGCTGTCGGTAATCTTGGGAGGCTGACCTACATAAAGACCTAAAAGGTTGCCATCACCAAAGAGATCGGGGAAGTTTAGGTACGCCATCCAGTTAATAGTCTCTACACTTCCCGATCCTCCACCTTTAAGGTCGGAAGTGGTGTATCCACCCCAGCCGCCAAAGGTGATGCGAGGTGTCAGTCGCCATTCTAAGCTGGCGCCGAAGGCGTTGGTGTTCATAGGAGATCTGCCCGAAATCGGACTCTGGATCGCCAACAAATCATCACCTACACCAGTAGCCAAGCGTCCGAAAGGAGAGTAGGAGTTGATGTACTGAAAGGCAAGGTCAATCGTATCTGCGGGTGATGCGTTTAACTGTACGCCTGCCGTCGTTTCGCCAAAGTCTCCGCCCAATATCCCCCCAAATCGGGAATCAGCGGGCGTGCTGGCTGAATAAACTCCTTGCAAGCTAAAGCGCGTACCGAGTTGGTAGTCAAAGCCTATACCACCGCGACCCGCACCGATGCCTATAATCGGGTTGCGCTGTGCAAACCGAGAAATAGGGCCTTGACCAGCACTTTCAACGCGGTTGGCTCCCCGGAACACGTTAACGGGGTTAACTCCCTCTGGACCAACCACAAAGGCAAAGTTATTGCCAATAAGCTGGCGATAGGTCAAGTCGCTGAGTACTACGTCGTTACCAGTGTCGCCTTCATATCCCAGCCCGACAAAGGTGTTCAAGCGTCGTCCTGTTCCCGTGCTGCCACCACCTGCTTGAAGTCCGGTGAGTAAGAGGCTGCGCGGGCTGAACTGGGTCAGCAAGCTTAACTGTACGTTGTGAATGAGGTTAACATTCGTGTCTAAGTCTCTTACTCGATCGAGTTGGGTAAACTCGTTCTCGCTGCGTCCTTGGACACCAACGATCGCTTGTCCAAATAGCTTGGTTGTAGTAGAGAACTGATGCGCTTCGAGAAAGGCTGTGCGACCTTCCAGGTTGTCTACCCGAGTACCCAAGCTAGCTATTTCTGCCTGGAATTCCTGCGTCAGCCGTCGCAGGGCTTCTAGATCTGTTTGGGTAACGGTATCACCAGGTCTGCTGGCAATCAACCGTTCTATCTGCCTCATGCAGGAATTGATACCAGCGGCAAATTCATAGCGGGTTAGCGCCCGGTTGCCGCGAAATGTGCCATCGGGATAACCTGCGATACAGTTATAGCGCTCGACTAGCGATCGCAGTGCCTCATATGCCCAGTCTCCCGGTCGCACGTCCCGCAACTGCGTCACGTTAGTGACTTGGTTCATCGGATCGTCTTCCGCCGCTTCCTCTTCTAGCGACCCTAAGCCGGGGCTATCTATTTGAGAGTTTTCCGCACCAGCGTCGGGTGTCGAACCGCCTTGGGCTAAAACCGAACTTTGATTTTTTAATTCCTTAACTTGCTTCTCGTCTGACGACGTAGAGCCAGACATTGCTTTTCCCTCGACGGGTGCGAATGCTGACTTTGTGCTAATACTAATCTTTTTGGTAACTTCCAGCGGCAATTTGACTGTCATTGTCGCTTTTGCTTCATCAGCCTTTGTCAGGCCATCCACTGCCACTAGCGGTTCAGTTGACGCCCCTTGCAAGTCGTCTGGCGTTGTTGCCTGTGCTTCTTGCTTATTAGGGAATAAATCTACTGCTACTGGATCGGACGAATCTGCTGCTAAAGCTGATAAATTGGCAGACGTTTTCGCCTGGGCTACCTTAGATACCTTCACTACATCGGTAGATGCCGAGAATCCCTGGTTTGAAGACTGTAAATCGGTCGCGCTGCCCGTCGCGTTTACATCTGATGCTGCAACCGCTGGGGACAGGTTGGCTACAAGCAAACCAATAGCCGTAAATATTAAGGCTGAGGATGCTGTCTTCTCAAAAAAAAACTGGGATTTCACGGTGCTAATACTCCTCGAAAACACCACATGACCACGAATGGTACACGAACATTATACAATTCGCTACTAGATTATGGATGATTTTTAAAAGTACATTACTTCTGTGGATACGTGGGAAATAGGCCAATAGATACTTGAATAGTCATCATAGAAAATTGGTAATAATTATGAATTATGAATTAGCAATTATCAACACTAAATTTATTCATAATTCATAATGGATAATTAGCATATAGCCAGAAGTGAGTAGCCAGTTTAGCAATTGGACTAGGCTTGAGACCATAAAAGAGCGATCGCCATCCTCACTGCCTCCCCCACGACCGAAAATCTTGCCCCCTCATCCGCCGCTTCCTCCCAACGTCGCAACTGCTTGTGGAAAGTTTGATCCTCTTTGGCTCGCTTTATAATTGCCTGACCAATAAGTGTCTTCTGAATTTCTTCAGTTGAAATCCCTTGACTCTTCAAAAAGTCTATGAGCCGCTGCACGCTCTCTATAATCTGATCGGGAGCTTGCGATTTAATAATCCATTGCATCTGATTGATCACCTCTTGATAGTTCCGCAAACGGTGATCTTGAGGCGGCGGTGGTGGTGGTGGCGCAGGCATTGGAGTCTGCCTGAGTCGTGCATCTAGTGGTGTTGGAGGCGGATCAATACGCAAGGGAATTTGCAGCAATTCCAAAACAGCTTCCCGTTTAGATTGCAGCCTGTGCAACATCGACGGGTACATTTGCAAAATGCGTTTAGCCAAACTTTCTCTATTCACCACATGGCTGGCTGTCAGTCTCAGCAGATAACGATCGTCACTGGGTTCATAAGTTTTAATAGTCAGGTATAAGTCTGGTGAAGACTGTTCCACTTGAATCACAGTAAAAACTAAAGCTTCCCAGTTAGGAGCCTCCTGAAATAGCACCTCAATTGTGGTAGCGCCCTCTGCATTCTGTTTGTCGCCATCTTGCTGCTGTTTCCCCAGTTCACCCGGCTCAAAATCGCGATTTTCAGGATAGCGAGCTGTCGGCGTCTTGTTAGCGTAATTAAACTGCGTAAAAACATAACTACACTCAACCTTAGACAGATCTACATCCTCAAGATGCCAGTTGTTGATACAACAGCCAGTCATTTGTGCGCGGTCGAGATTTGTGCGAATTAAATGAGTCTCTAAGAGAAAAGCTTGGCTCAAATTAGCTTCGCTCAAAGTGGCTTCGCTTAGGTACGCGCCGCTGAGATCGGCACGTCGCAAGTCTGCTCCGCGTAAATTGGCCTCAGTTAAATCAGCGCGTAACAGATATACATCTTGGAGCAGCGATCGCAAAAAGTAGGTTTTTCGCAAACTTGCCTTAAGCAAATACGCACCAGTCAGATTCGCTCGGCTCAAATCTGCACCGTTGAGATTTGCTTCAGTCAAATCAGCGCCTACCAGAACTGCTCGGTGCAAATCTGCCTCGCTCAAATTCGCCGACCGCAGATAAGCGGAGGACAAGTCGGCTTCTGTCAAGTTAGCACCCACTAAAATTGCTTCTCGCAAATTCGCTGCTGCTAAGCGGCTCTCGCGGAGATTTGCCCTAGTAAGATTAGCGTTAATCAAGCTGGCGTTACAGAGATTAACCTCCATCAATTCCGCCTCGATTAACGAGGTACCGTTTAGTTTGGCGCGTTCGAGATCGACTTGATCCAACTTTGCTCCTGCAAGGTTCGCGCCACTGAGATCGGCATCTTGGAGAAGTGCCCAGTTGAGTTCGGCGTCTTGGAGATTAGCCAAACGCAAGTCTACTTTGTGCATTTGAGCGCGGCTCAAACTTGCCTGCTTGAGATCGACATTGTGAAGCGTGGAGCTGTGCAAATCAGCTTGGCTCAGGCAAGCGCCAGTCAGCCTGCTGTTGTTCAGAGTTGCCCAGCTTAAGTTAGCGCCAGTCAGGTTGGCTCCGGTTAAGTCAATATTTTGCAGATTGACCCCGCTGAGACTGGCTCCGCTGAGGTCAATATGGGCAAAATCGCGCTCTCCTTGTCGATAGCGGTCGAGAAAATTCTGTACTTGCACAGAAGAAGGGGCTAATTGGCTGGTGTAGGGCTAGCAGTATTCTAGCTTTTAGCCCCACTGCCTCTGAAAAGTTAAAAGTAAAAAGGCTTCATGCTAAAGAAAGAATTTTTGTTCTTTCTGTTGTTTTTTAGCTTTTGTTTTGCCTTATTTATGGTAGCCAGCGGGGGTGCAATCCAGGTAAAGGCAGCTCTATAGGTTGTTGCATCTGAGAGGTGGATTGTTCTGGCGTTGACGGAACGAGGGGGAGGAGCCAGAGGCGAGAAGTCGCGATCGCTTGCCCTTCATTGGTTCTTAAGCTCCCTAACTCTGTTTGGTCTGGCGAACTTACGATCTGATCGAACAGCAGGGCTAAATTATCCGGCGATAGGTTCATCTGAATGTCTCGCTGGTTGGGCAAAACCAATAACGGCTTAATCTGGGCTGTATTTATGTCAATCGCCGCTAAGTAAGGCTGTTCTTGGTATTCTTGTCCGGGCAGCAGTTGGGTGAGCAAGCAGTATAGCGTAGTTGCGCCGCGATCGAACTCGCAGGCGAGAATTGAGCCGTTTGTGTCTAAAAGTTTTTTCTCAACTCCAGGTTTGATGGCTTGGTTGGGGACGATATAGAGCGATCGCGTGTAATTTGTGTTGAACTTCACCATCGCAGTGACTGAGTTATCCTGGGCAAAGCTCAGAGCTACTTGATACTGCGCTAGAAAATCTACAGGGTTGGCTTTAGGCTGCATCGGTAAAATCGCTACACCTTGTCCCTGAGCGATCGCTACATTCTCATTGTCCGGCGCAATCAAAAAGTCACCCCCAGGCTGGTTCTCTAACGGTTGTAGAGACATTTTGCCATCCCGATCGCCTTGATTTTTTAGCAGCCACAAACGAAAATCTGCCGGATTGTTGCGATTGATGCGCCCGACAACAATTGTCTGACCATCGGCAGACAAGTCAAATTTCAGATTGCGATATTCTTTACTATCTAAAACTAGGTTGGTTCGACCTGGTGGCTGCTGGGAAGTGCGATCGCCAAAAAGGGAAAAGGGAATTAATTGATTTGTTGCTTCTTCGTCTTCCGGCTTGCGATGATGGATTCCTGTCGTTACCGCGTATAACTTTTGTTCTTGCAACCCTTTACTAATACTCTGGGGATCGCTAGCAGAAAACAAAATTTTGTCGCCATCTGGGTATGGTCTAAAATCTTCCACCACTAAATCTTTGGGCGTCAGAACTGTTTTTTGCTGTCGGGTGAGGTTGTAAACAATTAACCGTCCCTTTTCTTCTCCATCAGTGCCAATGTAAGCAAAAGCGCGATCGCGAGTCCGAAAAGACCCCACAAACGGCTTCATTACCTTTCCCTTTCCTGCTTCACCTTTATAGCTTTCCGCAGCACCCTGCAACTGAACTTTGTACGGGGTGTCATACACAGGGGGATCTATTAGGGTATAGGCCATCCGCCGCCCTGCCCAGGCAAATTTTCCGCGTAAAGATGGCTCAATTTTTAGATTCGCTTCGACACTAGCGCGATCCATTGGGCGGCTAAAGGTGAGGATAAATTTTTTATCCTCAGCTCCCACTTGTTTCTCTTGCCAGCTAAAATCTCTGACTGTCGGAGCTGCGTGCTGACCGCTAGATACCATTAGCACCAGCACCAGTGTTAGCACCATGATGAGCGTTAGGGCAGCGCGATCGAGCGGTTGGAGGAATGATTTGGACATTGGTCAATAACGGTTGGGCATGGGGTATTGGGGATGAGGAAAGATAAAAGGTAAAAGCGGTATTTTTGGCCTTTAGATGCTTCGCTAAGGCTCGAACGCTTCGCGCTTTTTACTTTCTTAGTTGCAATTCCCTATTTAATAAGCGTAAGGATCTGAGACGGGCGGAATTTTTTTGACCGAACTAGCCTCAATTATGAGTTGGCGTTTGTCTTGTTGAGTTTCGGCAATCATTTTACCTTCTACTTCTAACCATGTGTCGGTGGGATAGTCTTTACGACTTCCTGTAAGCTTCACTGGCAGCGCTACGGGATAGGCATCGGCGGCACAGCAGGTTATTACAAATCTAGTTATTAGCAGATATTGCTCTGGCAGTTCAGGCGGATATACAACAAACCCCTGGACTTTGGCTTTTTTGCCTATGTATGCATCCGGTTCGGGATAAACATTAAGCGTCCGCACCCAGTCAATAAGCGATCGCTCTTCAGATCGGCCTGAAGTGCGAAAAGATTGAGTTTTGGAGCGTGTTATGGTGAGAGACTCGTTGACGCCCCGTTGAACGGCTGTTTGGCTAGTGAAGATTTTGGGGGCAACTAACAAACCTAGTATTGCTGTTGCCAGCAACAGCCCGCTACTCCAACCAGGGGGAAACAGAGTGATGTGCCCAACGCTGGGAGTGGGAGCTTTTTCTCGTCGAGATGGGGTTCGCAGGCGGGAAATGACCAGGTTCCAAGCTTTTAAAGCGCTCAAGATTAATAAGCAAATGGCGGTGAGCAAGACTAACCAAAAATAATGTGGGTGAATCAGCAGCTTTAACTCACCAGTGAACCAGTATTTTAGTAGCAAGATGCCCCAAGCGGCGATCGCTAAGACATCCAACCATTCCACTACAAAGAAGACCCAAAATCGATTAGATCGAGAAGGTTGTGAGGCTCTAACAGTCATTAGAAATTATACAAAGAAGCTATAGGACAGGGTGAATAGAAGGGTCAGTTGAGCTGCCAGGAAAAATATATAAATCACCGCCCTTGTCTTGAAAATTGACAACATCAGACCCACACCTTTGAGGTCAATCATCGGCCCAAACACCAAAAATGCCAATATGGAGCCGGGGGTAAAGGCGGAAGCAAAGGAAAGGGCAAAAAATGCATCCACTGTTGAACAAATCGACACTAGGCCAGCCAAGATAATCATGGCAATAATTGAGGCGATGGGGTTAGTACCGATTGAGAGTATAAGTTCGCGGGGAGCAGCCACTTGGATAATGGCGGCGATCGCGCTTCCTATAATTAATACTCCCCCTAACTCCCGCAACTCTTGGACTGTATTTTCAAGTAACAGGTTCAGTTTATATGAGAGCGGTTTGCCCTGCGGTGTAGCTGCCATAGAGGCTTGTAGTATGGTGGTGTCCATCCGCAAAGGTTCACCTCCGGGCTGTCCTAGTAAGAATGTACCCGATTGCAAAAGGGTAGATTTTTGTTCTGATGCGGGATAGTTAGCTTTTGACGATGTAGACGATTTAGTTCCTTTAATTGCTCTGGCGATCGCTGGTTGCAGTAGGGGTCGCATATCAGGCTGGGTACTAAATACGCAGCCAATAATAGTCGCGATCGCTAGCGAAAACACTACCCGCAAGACAACTATTTCTGGCTGATCCCGAAATGCCGTCCAAGTTGCCCAGATCACGATGGGATTAATTGTCGGTGCTGCCAGTAAGAACCCAATTGCTACTGGTGTAGGCACGCCTTGAATCAGCAACCGACGCGCTACGGGCACGTTGCCACACTCGCAAACTGGGAACAAGAAGCCGATGCAACTGCCGACGAAAGCTCCTAGAAATGGGTTAGAGGGCATAAATGCAATCAGTTTGCGCTCATCTATAAACAACAGCAGGATGCCGGATAGCAAAACTCCCAGCAGCAAGAAAGGCATTGCCTCGACGATCAGGCTCAAAAATAGGGTGAAGGCGTTGTTCAGTTGATTCATGCTTTAACGGTCGCGCGATCGCTTTCTATGCTTGGTAATGCAGGCGACATTTTATGCAGGCAAATTTAGGATGCTATTTTAAAACTTATGCATCCCTGCCTAGTCTATTGGCGTATTACTCATTATGGCTGGGTGTACTTAAGTCTTTTGTGTAAAGTTTCAAGCAAATGCCTTTTTGCGCTAGCTAAGTGTTATATCAGTTAATACCATTAATGGGATCGTTAATATGGACATTTTAAAAAAGATGCGTAATTTCTAAGGGAACAACTTTTTTGTCATGCGGGGCAACATAAATGGAGCGTAGGCGAAGCCTTCGCAATAGCTAGAATTTTGCAGATTCTAGCTAAGTCTATCGCGAGCGCTAATGCTCGGTTAGAGTTAGGCAGAAATTACACAATAGCGTACAAATGCCTAAGTTTTGTCTAAGTCAATTTAATCTATCCCCATAAGCTTAGGGGTTTTTTCTTAGAGAAGGGAAGTATATATGTGTTTTATAACACACAAGATATGCACCTAAAATGCTAAACTGTCCAACTAACTGACTCCACGTTAAGTGCTGCATTTTCATGCAGTGGGGTACTTTGTGCCGAACAGATTTTTCTCACCCCAGGTGTGGTTCCAAGTGAGCGATCGCTACCTCTGTTTAGAGTCCACGCTCCAAGAACTTTCGCTTCACGATTTCCAGGTTGAATCGCATATTACTCTGGGTAGAGAGGTTAACCAAACCTTAGAAGCCAATCCCCTCCTCCCAGGCGTGATTTTGGCAGGGCAAGGCCAGTTTGTGGGGATGATTTCACGACGGCGATTTTTAGAATACATGAGTCGCCCCTACGGACTAGAACTGTTTTCCAAGCGACCAATTGAGTGTTTGTATCGTTCGGCGCAAACTGAAACATTAGTTTTTGCGGGCAATACTCTAATTGTGACAGCGGTGCGGCACTGTTTGCAGCGCTGTGCAGAGTTACTCTACGAACCGATTGTGGTAGAGGTAGCGTCTGGGGTTTATCGATTATTAGACGTGCATGAATTATTGCTTGCCCAGTCGCAAATTCACGAACTGGCAACCGAACTGGTTACTCAACTCTATCGAGATCTCGAAGATGCAAACGCGCAGTTACGCCGTCTCGCTAATTTAGACGGGCTGACTCAAACGGCAAATCGGCGCAGGTTTGACGAGTATCTCGATCAACAGTGGCGGTGTATGGGGAGGGATGAGCAACCGCTTTCTCTAATTATGTGTGATGTTGATTTCTTCAAAAAATACAACGACACTTACGGACATCAATCAGGTGATGATTGTTTGCGGCGGGTTGCTGCTGCTATTAGGGAAGTAGCTAACAGACCGATGGATTTAGTTGCTCGTTACGGAGGGGAAGAATTTGCAGTTGTTCTGCCAAATACGTCGCTTTTGAATGCAATTAACTTAGCAGATAAAATTAGGTTAGCAGTAACAGCGCTGAAAATTGCCCATATTAAGTCAGCAGTAAGCCCCTATGTCACTCTTAGTTTGGGGGTCTCCAGCACATTACCCAATCCAGATGCCCAGCCTGCGACTTTGATTGCGACGGCAGATGAGGCTCTGTATCAGGCGAAAAAGGCAGGGCGCAATAGGTGTATAGCAATTGAGGAGAGCAATCGCTTCTTCCTCAGTTCATCCGTGAGCCAGATGCAGCTCCCCGACTAAAACAATATATTTATACTGTTTGCTCTAGCACTTTTCTTCCGGGTTCAATATAGCTGACCTCCCTTGATGTGCTAGTTTATCTCTTCTGGGAAATTAGATGTGTAAAAATTTTTATATGTCTGTCTATGCCACACTATTTTTCAATGCCTATGTAAAAGGTAGCATACCTACTATTTATCTATTTAACGATAAAATTTTATCTTTCTATACCTAACGAGCATTTGGTATTTTTTAATACTTATTGGCTAGAAACTTAGTACTAAGTATATTAATTTTTATTTAAATTAATATTAGTAAACATTTTTAAGCCAAAATATTAATAGGTAATATTTTATTTCAAAAAGATATACTATGTTTTTCTAAAAGTCAGGTAAGCTGGCCTTAGAACCTATAGCGATCGCGCAACCGTCGTGATGTGGCAGAAGGACCCGTGTCTAATATTTATCCTCAAGATCTCTCTCTAGAGTCAACCCTCCAACAACTTTCACTTTATAATTTTCACATCCAAAATTCGCGTATTTGCCAGGAAGTAGCGCAGAATTTTGAAGCGAATCCCCTTCTACCTGGAGTCATTTTGATAGAAGACGGGCAATTTGCAGGAATGATTTCGCGGTGGCGTTTTTTTGAACAACTCAGCCGCCCTTTCGGAATAGACATTTTTCTAAAAAGACCTATAAAGTCTTTGCAGCGCTTAGCTGGTAGTGAAACTTTGATACTCCCCGGCGATACATTAATTGTGGCGGCTGCAAAGCAGTCTTTGCAACGGCCACCTAAATTACTTTACGAACCTATCGTGGTGGAGCTAGAACCTGGCGTTTATCAATTAGCAGATATACACCAATTACTGGTAGCCCAGTCGCAAATTCACGAACTAACAACTCATCTGCTAGACGAGCAAACTAGAGCCAAGATGATGCAATCAGAAAAAATGGCTAGTTTGGGACGAATGCTGGCTGGAGTTGCCCATGAAATTAGAAATCCAGTTAACTCGATTTGTGGCAATTTAGATTTCTTGACAACCTACTGGAAAAACCTGATTAACCTTGTATTAGCTTACGAAGAAGAAGTCGTACACCCATCCCCGCGACTTGTAGGACTTAAAGAAGAAATTGAACTTGACTTCTTAATAGAAGATTTGGAAAAAATAATGAAAAGTATGAAAATGGGAGGGGATAGATTAACAAAACTCGTTGCGGGTCTGCGAAATTTCTCCCATATGGATGAGTTAAATCGTCAGCCAATTGATATACATGAGTGTATTGATAGCACGTTGGTGATTTTGAGCAATCCTCTCAAACAGGGGATTAAAGTAATAAAAGATTATGGCGATTTACCACCAATTAATTGCTATTCAGGCCAAATGAGTCAGGTATTTATCAATATAATCAGCAATGCCATTGATGCTCTAGAAGAAACAAAAGGAAAGAATAAAAACGGGAGTATTGTAGCTTTTAAAGAAGAAGACATAAGAAGCGATCTATTACCTACGATCTGGATTAGCACGTATATTCTAGACTCTCATGATGCTGTAATTAGGATTGCTGATAATGGGCCTGGGATACCACCAGAAATTCAGGCGCGGATTTTTGATACTTTTTTTACTACTAAGCCAGTGGGAAAGGGGACGGGGCTGGGGTTGGCTATTTGCCATGAAATTGTGACGCAAAAGCATGGCGGGCAGTTGTTGATGCGATCGCGTGGCCTCTGTTCAGGGCAATCTTGCAGCCTCTACCCAGGAGACTCGCGCAGCGTCTCTAGAGGAGAATTGCGTAGTGCATCGGAGACCCAATTATCTAGAGACTCGGAAGCAGTTTTTCAGGGGGATGTGGGTACTGAGTTTGAGATTCGGTTGCCGCTGGTTTAATCTGTAAACTGCATATTTAAACCTTCAAAAGGGGTTGATAAAGGTGAGGCGATATGTATTTAGCGCCTTAATTATTTTTATATAGCTACTTCTTTAAATCTCTACATTGTCATCTAAATAAAATTCACGCTTGCCTGCGCGGTCTTTATTCAAGTCCAATATAGACCGCGATCGCCCAACAAACACTAGCGATTTAGTCCTCAGAATATGTTTCGTCACCAATGGATAATAGGAGTAAACACATACTATTTGACCAACACTTATAATTGTTAGCACGCTCAAAACTTATATCTTTTTTACAGGTAAAGTTAAGTTTTAGTTAAATAAAGATTTAATCCGAGTTAACAAGTAAATATACCTAAGTTTCTAGTTATTTTATTGTAGTCTTAAGAAAATAATCTAGTGCTAGACTAAATCTTGCATCTTTCTATACAAACTCCAGGAACTGATTGAGGTTTGCTATGTTTGCCCTGCAAGAGCCATGTCAGGAGTTATTTGCTTTGCAAAGCTGTGAGACGCCCAAGCTCAGTTTAGAGTCAACTCTCCAAGAACTGCCACTATACGATTTTCATATAGAATCCTCAAGTCTGGGGAAAACACTCGCTCAAACATTTGAAGCCAATTCCCTCCTCCCCGGAGCCATCATCACAGACCAACAGCAATTTGCTGGTATGATTTCGCGGCGAAGATTTTTAGAACAAATGAGCCGCCCCTATGGTCTGGAGCTATTTTCCAAACGGCCAATTAAGTCTTTATATTGCTTTGCCAGCAGCGAAATTTTGATACTTCCTGGCAATACATTAATTGTGGCAGCAGCAAAACAATCTTTGCAACGCTCGGCAGAGTTACTCTATGAACCTATTGTAGTAGAGCTAGAACCTGGGGTTTATAGATTAGTAGACGTACACCAATTACTCGTAGCGCAATCAAAAATTCACGAATTGACTACCGAGATGCTGGATGAGCAAACCCAAGCTCAGATGATGCAAACTGAAAAAATGGCTAGCTTGGGACGCATGGTTGCTGGCGTTGCCCATGAGATAAGCAATCCAGTTAACTGCATTAATGGAAATATCAGCTTTCTATCAAACTACTGTAAAGATTTAATCGAATTGATGTCAGCTTATGAACAATTTTCAAGCGTTGCATCGGAAGTTGCTGAAGTAAAAGAAAGAATAGAAATTGATTTTCTTCTAGAAGACCTGCCCAAAGTGCTGGAAAGTGTCAAAGTTGGTACAGAACAATTAATTAAAATTGTTTGGGGGATGCGAAATTTCTCTCACATGGATGAGGCAAATCGTCACGAAGTTAACATACATGAATGTATTGATAGCACGCTACTAATTCTGAATAACCGCCTCAAACATGGGGTCGAAGTTATTAAAAACTATGGAGAGTTGCCGCCAGTGAGCGGCTATTCAGGTCAGTTGAGTCAGGTGTTTGTAAATATTATCAGTAATGCTATTGATGCACTGCTGGAGAAAGCAGAGTTGCCAGCAACGGGGAAGATAGCTTTCCAACCCCAGATTGAGATTACTACAGAAGTTAAGACAGCTTCAAATCAGTGCTGGGCGATGGTAAAAATTGCTGATAATGGGCCTGGTATACCGCCCGAAATTAAGGCGCGGATTTTTGAAACCTTCTTTACTACTAAGCCAGTGGGTAAGGGGACGGGGTTGGGCTTGGCTATTAGCCATCAAATTGTGACTAAAAAGCATGGGGGACAATTGCTAGTGCGATCGCGTAGCGTCTCTAAGGGAGAATCGCCGTCTGAATGGGGAACTGAGTTTGAGATCCTACTGCCGCTGGTTAATACCAAGTAATTTGGTAGAGCATGGGAATTTAAGGTGAAATTAATATATGCAGGGTTGTCGCTGCACCCGCCTAGCATCCAATAAACCAGAGGTGTATGCACGCGAGATAGGAGACGAGCAAAAGAATAAGATGATAGTCTAGGGAGTATGAGCATTTTTAGGCATTGAGTGCCAGTGCAAAACAGATTTGTATCACCTCCGAAGTTATTTCAGGGGATCGATCGCGACCTCTCTATAGATTCAACCCTGCGAGAACTGCCGCTCTACGATTTTCAGGTGGAAATTAGCTGCCAAGGCGTAGACGTAGCTCGTGTTTTTGAGAAGTATCCCTTGCTGCCAGGAGCAATCTTGGTGGATAAGGGTGAGTTTTCGGGTATGATTTCGCGGCGTTGGCTTTTGGAGTACCTGATCCGTCCCCACAGACTAGAGCTGTTTTTGCACAAACCGCTTCAGGTTCTTTACAGGTACGTTCGTTCTGAAGTTTTGATACTTCCCGACAGCACGACAATTTTGGCTGCTTCCCACCAAGCACTGCGGCGCTCGGTCGAACTCCGAGGCGAACCAGTCGTGGTACAAGTGGAACCAGACAAGCATTTTTTATTGGACTTTCAAGAATTAAATATTGCCTCTTGGCAAATCCGAGGCATAGAAACTCAGGTAAGGTACGAGCGCACGCAAGCTCAAATGATTCAAAGCGAGAAAATGGCTAGCTTGGGTCGGCTAGTGGATGGCGTAGCACACGAAATTTTAGACCCGGTTAGTTTTATTTGGGGCAACTTAACATACATCTCAACTTATAACGAACAGATCCTCGAATTGGTTTCTGCTTATGAGGAATATCTCCCCCAAATACCAGTAGAAATAGCTCAGTTAAAAGAAGATATTGAATTAGATTTTTTACGACAAGATCTGCCGCGAGCAATTGGCAGTATCCGGGCGGGAGCAGAACGTTTAAAAAAGCTGGTTACGAGCTTGCAAAACTTTTGCCATATTGATGACGTTTATCCTAAGCCCGCAGATTTACACGCCATACTTGATAGTATTCTTTTACTTTTGAAAAGCCGTTTAACCAGCGATATTGAAGTTGTAAAAGAATATGGAATTTTGCCACCAGTGCAATGCTACGCTGGTCAAATTAATCAGGTTTTTATGAATATCATCACCAATGCTATAGATGCATTAATCGATCGGGCAGTTGCTCAGAATTTTTCTAAAGATTTCAGGTATTCCGGACAACCAGAACCAGCTGATAAACCTCGGATTGAAATTTCAACGCAGGTATCTTCGCGCAAGGCAAGTACGTCAGAAACTTCTGACGTTCGCTGGGTTTCTATTCGCATTGCAGATAATGGGCCTGGGATGTCTTTAGAAATGCAGCAGAAAATTCTTGAGTCTTTTTCTATTGAGAAACGTGCTGCTAAGGAAACAAGTTTGGGGGTTAGTTATCAGATTGTGACCGCCAAGCACGGGGGGCATTTTATGTTTCAATCACAGCTTGGAGCGG
The DNA here is from genome assembly GCF_014695585.1 of Microcoleus sp. FACHB-831. Classification (NCBI taxonomy): domain Bacteria; kingdom Bacillati; phylum Cyanobacteriota; class Cyanophyceae; order Oscillatoriales; family Microcoleaceae; genus Microcoleus; species Microcoleus sp. FACHB-831. Next base: position 101,552 of record NZ_JACJON010000084.1, read on the forward strand.
GGACAGAATTCCAGATTTGGTTGCCTTTGGTTTAACTGTATTTCCTGGATCAAATCTAAGGCAAAAAAATTAACACTAAACGAACATAGGCGAGGGCGTATCGAAAGAAAAAGTTATAGAACTTAGCTGCATCAGACTTTATTGCCGCGATCGCTTGCTCGGTTTAACCCTGTTAATTAGACAAGGCGTTAGTTTTAGCGCGATTTGGGTCGTCAGGGTGCTAATGGAGTAACCGTTAAAGCTCTACTGTGTATTTAATCGGAATATGCATCAGATGGGAAAATTTATTTCCACAGGATATAAGTGTTTCTTCGGACGTAATATCACTTGCCAGCATTTACAATTGGCGCAGTACCATAACCTCCTAAAGGTAGATGTATGGCTAAAAATATTACAAAAAGTTATGTCTGGGCGCTCAAAGTTGCGGTTGTCAGCTTTTCATTTCCCCTCCTATTGACTGGCAATAGCTGGGCGCAAAAACAAGGAAATGGCGAACAGGTAATAAAAATTGCCCAAACAAATTCTCCAACAGCGACAGCTTCACCTAGTCCGGCAGCTTCACCAACAGCGGCAGCTTCCCCTAGTCCCGCATTGTCGCAAGAGGCTGAAATCGCCTCCTATATCCAGAAGTTTAGAACTGACGATTTTCGGGTTTACCAAGATGCCTTAAGAGACTTGGAGAGAATTGGCACGCCAGCGGTTCCCGCACTGATCGAAGCATTGCAGGACAAGGATGTGCGGGTGCGCGTGTATGCTGCCGATGTGCTGGGAGCGCTGGGTTCCAAGGCGCAAGAGGCAGTCCCGCCTCTCGCGAAAGCACTCAAAGACCCCGATCAGTACGTGAGAGCAAGTGCTGCGGAAGCTCTGCATGAAATTGGTTCCCAGGCTAAAGACGCAGTAACCGAGCTGATCGGAGCGCTCAAGGACGAAGATAGGTACGTGCGCTACAGTGCCGCAGATGCACTGGGACGAATTGGGTCAGAGGCGAAAACGGCAGTTCCAGCTTTGATAGAAACGCTCAAGGATAAAGATCCTTACGTGCGCTACAGTGCCGCAGATACCCTAGTGGCAATAGGTGAGGATGCAAAAGACGCAGTAAAGCCGCTAATTGAAACCCTCAAGGATGAAGATGAATACGTTAGAGCAGGTTCGGCAGCTGCATTGGGAGCGATAGGTGAGGATGCAAAAGACGCAGTGCCGAAGCTCATGGACACGCTAGCAAAAGACAAAAGTGGGTTCGTGCGATCGCGTGCTGCTAATGCTCTAGGAGATATCAATTGGCAAAAGAAATCTACCGTCCCGGCACTAATCGAAGCACTACAAGACAAAGATCAAAGAGTACGCTCTGCTGCTGCAATTGCCATAGGTGAAATCGGTGCAGACTCGCCAGCTGCTATCCCTGCGTTGATCCAAGCGCTGCAAGAAGACGATGACAAAGTGCGCTCAAGTGCTGCTGAAGGTGTGGGAGAGATTGCCGGAAAACTTCAAGACAAAGCAACCAAGCTATCTATCCCAGCCTTAAACAGCATTATTACGGACTTAGAAATAGCCGTAAAAGTTCTGGAAGACCCTAAAGCTAACTTCAAAGACTCACAAATAGCACAGTTAAAACGGCCTCTTGTAGGAATAAAAGCCGAAAAAGAAGCCCGCTTATCAGATAGATTCTCCCAGTGGCTGGCGAAGAATCCATTCTGGACGGGAGCGTTGCTTTACTTTACCTTACTCCCATCTACCTGGTGGCTGCTTCTGCGGTTGCGTCCCCTGTGGCTGTTGGCGCTCAACGAAGCACTGGAACCCTTCTCAAACATTCAGCTAACAGGTTTTATGAGAGGGACGAAGTTATCGCTCCGCGCCATTTTGTTGATTAGTTTCTTTACTCACAACTCCAGAGTGCTGGATGCGTGGGTGGCTAAATATATCAAAGCAGCTAGAGAAGAATTTGGGCAAAAAGATGCAGTAAGCGATCGCTCAATTCACATCCCAGTTCCAATTACCATAGACGGCAAACCCGACACACAACTTACTGCCTCGGATTTGCAGACAAAGTTCAACCAACAGCAATGCAATTTGGTTATCTGGGGAGAAGGTGGATCGGGTAAGACGAGCATAGCTTGTCAAATGGCTAAATGGGCGATGGCGGAAAATCAGGCAGATCGACTTTGCGATCATCTAATGCTACCCATCCTCATAGAAGAAGATTTAGACATTAAAGTAGACAAGAAAGCTGACAAAAAAGCTGAAAAGACCAAAACTCCACCTTTCATAGATGCAATTCGAGGGCATCTCCAAGACTTAATCAACGAAGTAAAACCGATTTCCGAGGAACTGCTCGAACGACTGCTCCAAGAGCAGCGCATTCTAGTGATTGTCGATCGATTCTCGGAACTAAACGATGCTACGAGAGGAGAAATCAGACCTGAGTCTCCTGAATTTCCGGTTAACTCCCTAGTAATTACCTCGCGGTTTGAGGAAAAGCTGGGTCGAGTGAACAAAACCATCCTCAAACCCCAACGGATTGAAGGCACAAACCTCGCCTCATTCGTGGAAGCTTATATTAAGGAACAAGGCAAGCGCGATAAGTTTACGGATTTGGAATTTTTCGACGGGTGCGGACAACTTTCGCTGAGGATTGGTAGCCGAAGCGTGACGCTGCTGTTGGTGAAAATGTACGCCGAGCAGATGATCCAGGCTAAGGAAAAGGATGTAGTAGGCGAATTGGCAAGTGGTATTCCTGATTTAATGTTGACTTACTTAAACGAACTCAACGGGGATATATCAGATGGTAAGTTGGACAACCGCACCATTCACAAAGATGCCAAAGCTTTGGCGTGGGAATGCTTGAAGACAGACTATCGCGCTGGAGTGGTAAAGCGTAAAGATGCGATCGCGACATTAGGCGATAAATCTGAAGATCGTCTCAAATATCTCGAAAACCGTCTGCGCTTGATCCAAACTGTTGGCCCTGCTCAAGACCAAATCCGCTTCACCCTCGACCCTCTGGCTGAATATCTCGCTGGTTTGCAGCTATTAGAACTTAATGGCGACAAGGAGGAAGCGTGGCGCGAGTTCCTCGACAAAACAATGGCCAAAACTGATGCACAAGGGGGAACTCAAGGTTTGTTGCTAGCGGTACGAGATTGCTGTGTGGCTTACGGTCGCGACGCAAAAGTGCCTAACTTTGTTGTGGAAGAACTGGGTGTAATGACTGGTCTTACTCCAGCGCCTGAACCAGCTCAAGTAATAGAGGTGGCTGAGGAGTTGGCGGTTGCAACTGTGGTAGAAGAACCAGCCTTAGCTGAGATAACGTCAGCAGAACAAACCCAACCTGCTGCAATTAACGAAAACCCAGAAAGCGTTAATACTACTAACGACGCGATCGCTACAACTGAGGTAGAAAAAGACCCCTCTTCTAGCCTGCTTCAACCTGCTGCGGTTTATGAAAAGCCTGAAACCGTCAACACAGCTAACAACGCGATCGCTAAGGTTGAGGTAGAAACAGGTTCTGACTCAAGTGCGATTGTCGCTGAGTCAGTGCAACCTCAACCATCTTCAACGATCGACCCGCCGCCGCCAATCGTCACCATTATCGGCGATTTGGTTGCTAAAACCGCGTCAGACAAAGCTTCTGACTCACCAAGCGTCGCCCCAGCCTGAGCCTAGCGAACGCAACCAACCGACGGTGAGCGAGTAGAGCAAACGATAAGTAGGGCAGTGCGATCGCACTGCCCTACTCTATAGCGTGAAGTAGAACGTTGTTCCTTTTTCATGTAAATAGGGGAATGGGGGATCGGGGATTGGGTTGCCAGTCTCATATCCCCATTCCCCGTAGGCTAGCTGAATTAATAATAACTTTGCTGTACCATCGCTACAAAATCAGACTCTCAAATATTAAACTTTAATAATTTACTACTACTAAGGATCTATATAGAAAGGTAGATTAAATAGTAAAAATACATAGCTAACTTTATAGGAAAATGTAGCTCTATCAATAGGTAATAACCTTTGGTTGAGAGTTTTACTTATTTACAAAAATATTATCAAAAAGAGGTTGTAATGGGTATTCAAAAAAGGAAGATTTGGGCAGGTACGATAATATCGCTGTTGCTTTCGGCAGTAGCAGTACATCCGGCGATCGCTGAAGCACCTTCTGAGCCAGAAGCTACCCAACTGCAAAGCGGGACAAATACGCTTAAACCTGTCACGGGAACTATCACAAGTATTGTAGACGAGTTGGTAACGCTGGAAACTCGCAGCGGTACAACACAACAAATCTCAATTAAGCGCGAGGATTTGTCCCGGCTGGATTTACAGCGCGGAATGTATATTGCGGCGCTCTTAGATAGCAGGAATACTGCTAGAAACGTCAGCGTTATAAAAGACAACATTGCTTCGAGAGCTATCACTTCGACAGATTCTACGAGAGGCGGCGATACAATAACTGGGGAAGAACAGGTTCTTCCGCAAAGGAGAGCGGACACGCTACCTACTCTCGATGCGACAAAAAAACTCAGCAGAGAGTGACTGCTGAGTTAGTTATCTTTTTGTGTAGTATTACTAGAAATCGCTATTTTCGGAAACAAGCACAGTTAGATCAACCACTTTGATTAATTTCCAACAATCCAGGCGGCGGGGTAATTTCAATGCGACCATTTTCGATATCTACAATGGGCGCGATCGCTGTTACAAATGGAATCAAAACGGTTTCTGGTTGTTTGGCTGCTTTTGGCTTGTTACGTTTTTTACCCGTCTTTGCCTTGGCTTCAGGATTCTCGCTCTCTATAGCAACTGGTGCTGGTGACTGGTGTAGCTTGACTTCTAGCAAATCGTGTCCTGCTGAGAACACATCCACCACCACACCAACGTTTTCCCCCGATTCTTGGTTGAAGACTTGCAAGCCAATTAAGTCCAAAACGTGATATTCGCCTTCTTCCAGAGCTGGGCGATCGCTTTCTGGAACCATCAACTTTGCCCCAACCAGAGCCTCCGCCTGAGTCCGATCCTCTACTCCGGCAAGTTTTACGATGTATAGATTTTTACCATCGACATAGCGCCCGCTCACTAATTCCACTGGTTGCGGTTCTGTTTCTCCCGGTCGCAACAGCCAACGCTGTCCGGGGTTCTCGAAGCGTTCGGGAAAGTCAGACTGGGAATAAACCCGCAACTCACCCTTCAAGCCTTGAGCTGAAACAATCTTACCGATTTCTAGCAATTCGTCTAAGGTCATTATTTTAGTAAGAAGCGATCGCATTAAGGACTAACAACTTTTAGCTTATACACCTGTTCCACCACAGCCGCCAAACGCTTCATCCCAGTTTCGATATCGCTGTCGCTAGCAGTAAGGCTGATGCGGATACACTGTTGTTTGTGCGGCCATTCTTCTCGCAAGCCGGGGAAGAAGGAACTACCGGGTACAACAATTACACCCACTTGCTTGAGATGCTGATACAGTTCCCAGTCGGTAATCGGTAAATCTTGCAACCACAGCCAAGCAAATATTGCTCCTTCGCCGCGATGCAAGAACCAGGGTAAATCTTGGGGCATTGCTTCATCAAGGGTGCTTTCTACTACATCAAACTTTTTCTGGTAGTAGGGGCGAATTACCTGTTCGGAGATATTGGCAAGCGATCCAGATTCAATCGCACGGGCGGCGATCGCTTGTCCATACCTAGACGAATGGATACACATATTCGTCTGGAAACACTCCAATACCTGAATTAATTTTTCATTCCCAATCGCAATACCGATGCGTTCTCCAGGTAATCCCGCCTTCGATAAGCTCATGCAGTGCAAAATATTATCCCCAAAAATCGGCGTCATGGGGGTAAAATTTAACGCCGGGAATGGGAGAGCATACGCAGAATCAATTAATACCGGAACGTCATAAGGCGCGGCTAGGGCAGCAATCTTGCGTACCTCGTCATCAGTTAGCACGTTGCCCGTAGGATTGCAGGGGCGAGAGAATAAAACGCAACCAGTATTTTCATTAATCTTCAACTGGCTGAAGTCAGGGCGATATTTGAAGCGATGGGCGGGTGCATCGATATCGAGGGCAGGTTTGTAGGCAAATAACGCCTCTGCTACCAAGGTCATACCACCATAACCCGTGTAATCTGGACTCAGCGGCAGGACAATTTGCTTCAACGTGCCGCTGTTGGTGTAACCCCCAAAGGCATTGGTGGCGTAGAAGTAGAGGCTTTGGCTGCCGGGGGTAATAAGGATGTTGCGATGAGTTAGGTTTAGCCCATAGCGACGATTGAAGTCTTTAACTACGGCATCAATAAGCGGCTGATATCCTTGACTTGAGCCGTAGCGACACACTACCTCGCCGAAGTCGGGGCTAGCGAGCAATTCTGTCGTATAGTCGCGCCACAGTTGCTCAACTTCCGGCAAAATCACGGGATTTCCAGCGCTTAAGTTAATAAACTCCCGCCCTTTACCTGCTTGCAGGGTTTCAATAATATCTTTCATAATTGCCCGCACCCCAGTTAGGTGGGACATTTGATCGCCGATTTGAGTCAGGCCAGGGTTCATAGTCTGGGGAATGGGGAATAAGTAATGGGGGATGGAGGATGGGGAATAATTCTACTATTAGATACCCGTCTGGGATGAAAATAATTTAATACTCTATCCAATTTAACTGCAAAGCTCAGCTCCTGCGCCCAAGGACACCGCCCCCAGAAGCATGAGGAGAAAGGCGATCGCCTGTTTTTTTATGTAGTGGATAGTTTCGTATATTTGGCAACAGCCAAATAGCCGGAAACGCAGGCTATTAATTTATAGTTTCTTAAATTTACCTAACAAACCTATAAACAGTGTAAAAAAACACTATTTATCTATAAAATCCTGGCAAGCTATAACCGAAGCCTGATAGGGTTGTACTCTCAGCCTGGAATTTTCCTATTTCGGCGATCGCGATGTAGGGACAAGTAATGAGAGATCCGCAGGGCTAAAACGACCGAATGCGATCGATCTTCACCACAGACGAGCGTGAAGAGTAAGCTACCCCAATTAATTCAACCGAACTTATGACAACAATTGAGACGCTGCGTGCCAAACTACCATTTCCCCTCAAGCGGCTGGCAGACCTAGCCTATAACTATTGGTGGAGTTGGACGAGCGATCGCCTTTCCTTGTTTCAAAGCATCAACCCCGACGAATGGCAGCGCTGCGGACACAACCCCGTTGCCTTACTAGACTCTGCTTCAGAAGTTCGACTGGCAAAGATGGCTTGCGACCCAGCATATATTAAGCGGGTGAAAGCGATCGCTTCTCAGTTTGACATTTATATGTCGGAGAAAAATGTCTGGGCAAGCCGCATCGCGCCGCAAATCTCCCACGAACGCCCCGTTGCCTATTTCTGCGCTGAATTTGGCATTCACGAATCCCTCCCCATCTACTCCGGCGGCTTGGGAATTCTAGCCGGGGATCACCTCAAGTCTTCCTCAGATTTGGGCGTCCCGATGGTGGCTGTAGGACTTTGCTATCGCCAAGGTTACTTCCGTCAGCGGTTAAACCAAGGCGGTTGGCAAGAAGAAAACTACGTTGACAATCCCTTTGACCGCATGGCTCTAGAGTTGATGAAGAATCAACACGGGGAACCGATCGTTATAGAGATGGAAATTCGCCAGCGTCGGGTCAAAGCGCAAATCTGGTTAGCGCGAGTCGGTCGCGTTAATCTTTATCTCCTCGATACCGACCGCCACGACAACGATCCCATCGACCGTTGGCTGACAGGGCACTTGTACGGCGGTAACATCGAAACTCGCATCGCGCAGGAAGTCGTGCTGGGGATTGGCGGCGTGCGGGCGCTGGAAGCACTGGGGATTAATCCATCCGTCTGCCATTTGAACGAAGGTCACGCAGCATTTTGCACGTTGGAAATTGCCAGACAAGAAATTCAGCGCACTGGCAAGAGTTTCTATGATATTGAAGCAGCAGTGCGCGATCGCTGCGTCTTCACCACCCACACCCCAGTCCCCGCAGGTCACGATGTCTTCTCCTCCGACCTGATGGATTCCTACTTCGCCCACTACTGGCCTACACTCGGACTATCCCGCGAACAATTCCTCTCCCTCGGCGCACGACGCCTGGGCGATCCTTGGGAACCCTTCGGTATGACCGTCTTAGCGCTGCGGATGTGTCGCGCTGCCAACGGCGTTAGCGAACTGCACGGCGAAGTTTCCCGTAAAATGTGGAAAATTCTCTACCCAGAACGTAGCGAAGAAAAAGTGCCCATCGGTCACATTACCAACGGCGTCCACGCTCGTACCTGGACGGCACCCATCATGGGCGACCTGTATTCAGAGTATTTGGGTGAAGATTGGTCAACTAATGTGGCTGACCCGCAAATGTGGGCAAAAGTCGATGAAATTCCCGATGAGGAAATCTGGTGGCGACACAGGGTTCTCAAAGAACGGCTGATTGCCCATACCCGCTATAAAGTTAAAATGGCGCGGCAACATCGCAGCGAAGAACATTACCGCATCGAAGCCGCCGACCAACTGTTAGACCCCAACGTATTAACGATTGGATTTGCGCGACGCTTCAGCCCTTACAAACGCGGTGACTTGCTGCTGCGAGATGCAGAACGCGCTTTGAGGATTTTTGGTAATGCGGAAACACCAGTGCAAATTGTCTTTGCTGGTAAAGCTCACCCACACGACGAAGAAGGTAAGCGGATCATCCAGCGGTTGATGGAGTGGTGCAAGCACAATGCGATTCTCAACCGAGTTGCCCTTATCGAAGATTACGATATCTACACTGGTCAAAAACTGGTACACGGTGTTGATGTTTGGCTGAACAACCCGCGTCGTCCCCTAGAAGCATCGGGTACAAGCGGACAAAAAGTTTGCTTTAACGGTGGCATCAATTGCAGCGTACTAGATGGCTGGTGGTGCGAAGGCTATAAAGCAGATGCAAATGGTAAGGGGATCAACGGTTGGGCGATTGGTGAAGATGCTCACACCAGCGACCAAGAATTACAGGATCGAATTGATTCTGAATCTCTTTATAAGTTGCTCGAAGAGGAAATCGTTCCCCTCTACTACGACCAGGATGAGAATGGGGTTCCCCACCGCTGGATTCAGATGATGAAGGCGTCGATTAAGACAAATTCGCCTTTGTTTAACACTGACAGAATGATTGCTGATTATGTTACTCAGGTGTATGCACCTGGTAGCGCCGTAGGTTCTCAACCAATTCGGGCGAGTGTTCTAGCTTAGGATAGTTTGGAATTAAGCCAGTTTTAAGCTAGTAGTAGGGTGGGCAATGCCCACCTTACTTTTTTTCCGCAGGTAAATGCAGATTTATCAGCATACGACGGTGTTTAAATATTATTTAGCTGACTGTTTATGCGTATTTGGCAGGCTGATTTTTATCGTCGTCCTCTGAAGGATGAGAAAGGGCAGCGGTTGTGGGAGTTGTTAATTTGCGACTTAAGTGGGCAGTTTACTTATGAGGCTTTGTGTCCTCAGTCAGAAGCAAATTCTAGTTGGTTGTTTTCTCAGTTACAACAAGCTGCTGCTGGTAATTTGCCAGAGGTTATTCAAGTTTTTCGGCCCCAGTCTTTGAGTTTAATTGAAGCAGCGGGGAAACAGTTGGGTGTTCAGGTGGAAGCAACGCGACGCACTGCTGCTTTAAAGCAGTTATTGCAAGAGAAAGCGCAGCAATATCCTCAAATTGGCGAACCTTACGACCCCTTAGCTTTAGACAAACCACCCCCGACGCCTTTACCTGAAATGCTTTGGGGAGAACAATGGCGATTTGCTACATTGCCTGCGGGTGACATTGTGGAGGCGTTTTCCGATCGACCGATTCCGGTTTTGGAAATGCCAGAATTTTTATTACCTATAAATTTAGGTTTAGCATCAACAATTCCCGTTCCCGGTGTGGTAATTTATGGTGGGCGGCAGTCGATGAAGTTAGCGCGTTGGTTACAGGAATCACGACCATACGCGCTCAATTATATGGGCGGTGAATTAGCTGGATTGGTGTTAGAAGCTGGGTTGGTAGATAGGTGGATTGTTGCCACTTTTGAAGATAAGGAAGTGGCAACATCAGCACAGACTTACCAAGAGAGAAAGCAACAGAGTAAAGGGTTGCATTTTTTGTTGGTGCAGCCTGATGATTCGGGAATGACTTATAGCGGTTTTTGGCTCTTGCGCGAGGAATAAGCTAAATTATCGTTCCCAGGCTCCAGCCTGGGAATGAATGAGTATAGTCTCTGCCGATCATTTCGTTGCCAATGTAGGAGTAAAGGCGAAGGTTCGCTATTTTGTTGCTGGCGCTACAATAGACTTCTTGCGGAATTAAGGAAAGTGAGTTAAATAAGAAGAGAAAAACTAATAACTATAGACCTTCTAATTAAATATTCGTGGTGGATATAGCCGTTAGCGCAGGAGTCGTGCGTACTCGCACGACAACAGAAATTGATCGCCCGCCCTAAAAAACAGAAGCAGTATTACAGCAGCAAGCAACGCTGTCACACGCTGAATATGTAACTGTTAATTAATCAAATCACTCAAGAGATTATTTGTGTAGTAATAGGAAGAGGAAGAAAGCATGATTTCCGAATATTTAAAGATAGTAAAATTAAAGCAATACAAGAGATTGAGATAATTGCGGACAAAGGATATCAGGGGATTAACCGTTATCATACGAACAGTGGAACTCCTTATAAAAAGCATAAAAAAGTCAGTTAACCACCGAACAAAACCAAGATAATAGAAACCACGCCAGGGCCAGAATAAAAATTGAGTATATGATGCGATTATTGAAAATATTTAAGATTCTCTTTAGTCGGTATCGGAATCGCAGGAAACGGTTTGGACTGCTAGTCAACCTGAGCGCTGGAATTTACAATTACAAACTAAAAATGGCTAGATAGTCTGAATTCCGCAAGAGGTCTTATCTACCAGCTTTTGTGAATGTTTCTTCGGCCAACACCGAATTTATGCCGTCTTCACTCATACCAGTCGGGTCCCTGCACAAAATCCCCGTCAGGGAGAATGGTTTTACAAAAGAAAGCTCCCATCATCCCACCCGGACAATTTTTAGCACCTCTGAGACTGGTCGCTACCAGAATGACATTAGCCATTTCGGCTCCCAAACAATCAGCACCGTTCATGTCAGCACCACTCAGGATAGCCCCCGTGAAATCGGTACCCCTAAGATCGGCATCTATGAAATCGGCACCACTCAGGTCAGTCCCTCTCAAGTTGGCATTACTGAGATTGGCACCACTCAGATTGCTACCAAGCATCTCTTGGCACGACTCAAGTTGGCATTACTAAGATTGGCACGACTCAAATCGAGAGCGCCAAGATCAGCGCCACTCAAGTTGATTCCACTCAAGTCAGCCTCACACAGCGACTGACTAGAGAACTTAATTCGAGCAAAATTCCTCTCGCCAGCAGCGTAACGTCTGAGCAATTCTTTAGCGTCCATTACTCAACTCCAACGTCCATTTACACCATCAACTCTAATGTTTTTAAGATAACTTCCAGGGCTACAGCTTTTCCTCTATTGATGCTTACTGCATTACTAATTTAGGAATACTAAAAATGTAGTGTTAAGAAAAGTTTATGTATTTAAATTTAGTTAATTTATAGCAGCAGGGTTTCAGAGCTTTGCGCCAAAAGTTATGGGTAATTATAAAAATAAATCTAAGGAACTGCAACGATAAGTTAATTAAACTCTTTTAGTAGTTGATATTACAATTCCTAACAAAAAATCCTCCTGGGAGGTTAGTTCACAAGCTTTGCTTGCGATCGCATCTAAGAACTGAAGCTTGCTTAGTGCCCAATATATGCGCTACGCGATCGCCGAGGGCAAATTTGGTTTTAATTTCTGTGGAGAATTGTTGGAGCAACTACTGAACTTGCAATAAACTCATGCTAAGTAGGTGGAGCAATTAAACACAAGCTCTCCAAGTGGCATTCGTAGGGGTTATCAACCCCGCTTGTTTACGCCGACCTTTTTTCCATTACTTTTGTACCAATTAACCGATTTACCCATGACATACTCTACTCTCCCTCCCGGCATCCGAGGTATCCTTAGTGAAATACTGTCTGGAGTACCGCTCAAAATCTGCATTGAATGCTGGGGTACAGACAAAATATCACTCAATAGCGATCTTGACGACCATCTACCTAGAATTACTATAAAAATTCATCATCCCGGAGTATTCCGGGAGCTAATTCTCACTCAAGATCCTTTAGTTCTAGCTGAAGCCTATCTTAAGGGCTTTGCAGACTATATAGGCGACTTTGACGACTTAATGCTGTTAGAGAATCTTTCCTATTCAGACATAAAACATAGCCAAGCAATAAAGGCTGGGGTTGAGGCTATGGCTTTACCCGCTTTGCCCGTACCCTTTGACGAAAATTTACCTTGGCATAAACTTCAATTCGGTACGAAAGAGCGCGACAAAGCAGTTATTCAACATCACTATGATGCTGGCAATGATTTTTACCGCCTCTGGCTCGATCCTCTACTTCTCTACTCTTGTGCCTATTTTGAACATGAACAAATGAGCCTCAAGGAAGCTCAAGAAGCAAAACTCGATCGCATCTGTCGTAAACTCAGACTGCAACCAGGCGAATACTTACTGGACATAGGCTGTGGCTGGGGTGCGTTGTTGCGTTGGGCTGTCACTCGTTATGGAGTAAAGGGTTATGGGATTACTCTTAGCCAAGAGCAGTTAGCTTTTAACCAAGAAATAATTGACCAAGAAGGTTTGGGCGAACATCTGAAAGTCGAGCTTTTAGACTATCGAGATCTACCCCAAAAAGCAACCTTCGATAAAATTGTTTCTATTGGTATGGTTGAACACGTAGGAGTGAAAAATTATCCTATATATTTCGAGAAGGCATTATCTGCATTGAAGCCTGGTGGCTTGTTCTTGAATCACGGTATGACGGCGATCGGACACTCGGAGGGTTCTAGTTTAAACGAGCGTTTTATTGCACGTTATATTTTCCCTGATGGAAAATTGTCTACTTTGTCTACTAATCTAGCTGCCGCAGAGGAAGTGGGATGGGAAATTGTCGATGTTGATGGATGGCGATCGCACTACGGCAAAACATTTAGATGTTGGGCTGCTAATCTAGAAGCAGCGATGGAACAAGCGATCGCCTTAATCGGCGAACCGAAAGCAAGATTGTGGCGGCTTTATCTAACAGGTTTTGCCCAAGCCTTTGAACAGAACCACCTAGCTATTTATCAAGTATTATTGCGACGGCGGCTTGATAGGGAGTGGAAACTGCCCCTTACGCGCAAAAATTGGTTAGATTAAACACTTAAATAGTATTTTTTCAGGGTGCTATCTTTCTAGCCAAATAAACCATTTCAGCTATTTTTAGTGAACTATGCTGACCATTCCTAGCTGCACAGTTACAGCAAAAATTTACCAAGGCACAAAGACAGTTGTATACCGAGGACATACAAATTATGGCAGCCATCCTGTAATTATTAAAAAATTACATAATGATTATCCATCCCTTGCAGAAACTGCTAAATTTAAGCATCAATATGAAATTACTAAACATCTTAATTTAACAGGCATAACTAAGCCGTTAGCACTTGAAAAATATGATAAATCCTGGGTTTTAATATTAGAAGACTTTGGAGGAGAGTCTCTTGACAATTTACTTTTAAAGAACTCGTGTGATTTAAAAGACTCTCTTTTTATAGCAATACAGCTTTCTCAAACATTAGGCGAATTACATCAAAATCATATTATTCATAAAGATATTAAACCCCAGAATGTCATTATAAATCAAGATAAAAAAATAGTAAAAATTACCGATTTTAGCATTTCATCTCTGCTATCTAGAGAAGATCAAACTATTGGCAACCCTAATTTGCTAGAAGGGACTCTCGCATATATGTCTCCAGAGCAAACGGGGAGGATGAACCGTTCAATTGACTACCGCACGGATTTTTATTCTTTGGGAGTAACGTTATATGAAATGTTAACTGGAGAGTTACCTTTTCAATCTAACGATCCTATGGAATTAGTCCATTGCCATATTGCTAAACAACCAGTCCCGCCTCACCAACTGAAAGATAACATTCCACCAGTAGTGTCTGAAATTATAATCAAGTTATTATCAAAAACTGCTGAAGATAGATATCAAAGTGCTTTTGGGTTAAAGGCGGATTTGGAAAACTGCCTTAATCAGCTACAAAAAAATGGGAGCATTAAAAGTTTCCCCCTCGGTCTACAAGATATCTCTGATAAATTTCAGATTCCCCAAAAACTTTATGGTCGAGAACAAGAGATTGCTGAACTTTTAGCGGCCTTTGAGAGAGTTAGTCAAGGCACAAGCGAGATGATCTTAGTTTCTGGGTTCTCCGGGATTGGTAAATCAGCTTTAGTAAATGAAATCCATAAACCTATCGTGCGGGAGAGGGGTTATTTTATAGGCGGAAAATTTGACCAATTTAAGCGAGATATTCCTTATGCTTCGTTAATTCATGCTTTTCAAGAATTAGTCCGTCAGTTACTTACAGAAAGTGAAGAACAGATATCTATCTGGAAAACAAAAATTTTAGAATCTCTCAGCCCAAACTGTCAGGTAATAATTGATGTTATTCCTGAAATAGAACTAATTGTCGGTAAGCAGCCGCCCGTTCCCAAACTAGAACCCACAGAATCACAAAATAGGTTTAATTTAGTATTTCAAGAATTTATTAATATTTTTACTACAAGAGAACATCCGTTAGTTCTATTTTTGGATGATTTACAATGGGCGGACGCAGCTTCGCTAAAGTTACTCAATATTGTGATGACTACGCCGAATAGTCAATATTTATTGATGATTGGCGCTTACCGAGATAACGAAGTCAATGCTTCTCATCCTTTAATGCTAACTTTGGATGAAATTCAAGCTTACGGAACTGTGGTAAATAATATCGCTCTCAGACCTTTAGAGCTAATTAATATCAAGCAATTAGTTGCGGATACACTTCACTGTGAAATCGAAAAATCAAAACCTCTAGCAGAGCTAACTTTTAGTAAAACTAATGGCAATCCCTTCTTTTTGACCCAGTTTTTAAAGTCACTGCACGAAGAAAAATTATTATTTTTTGATAATCAATGTGGTATGTGGCAGTGGGATGTCAGCCAGATTCACGAGATGGAGATCACAGATAATGTAGTCGAATTAATGATAAAGAAAGTTAAAAAACTGGGGTTAAATACCCAAAATGTTCTAAAATTAGCAGCTTGTATTGGCAATGAATTTAATTTAAAAACGCTTTCCGTCGTCAATGAAAAATATGACAAAGAAACCGCTGCTGAACTTCAAGAAGCAATCAGCGAAGGGCTAATTTTGCCAATAGGTAATGAGTATAAATATGTACAGACTTATGTAGAAGATTCTATTGCTAACTATCCTAGATACAATTTATTAATTTTATACAAATTCCTACACGACCGCGTGCAGCAAGCTGTTTATTCTTTAATACCGGAAACTAATAAGCAACAGGTTCATCTCAAAGTTGGTCAGTTGCTTGTCAGAAATACAAAAGAATCGGATTTAGAAGACAAAATTTTTGATATTGTTAACCAGTTGAACTTGGGTAGAGACTTAATTACTACTCAGGAAGAAAGATATTATCTAGCAAAATTAAATCTCACAGCAGGAAGAAAAGCAAAATTGTCTACTGCATTTCAACCAGCTTTAAAATACATTACTGCTGGGATGGAACTGCTTTTAGAGGATAGCTGGAATACCCAATATGATTTGACTCTATCGCTGCATATGGAGCGTGCAGACTGTGAATACCTAAATGGCAATATTGAAGCATCAGAAAAAACATTTGAAATTATTTTAAATAAATCAACATCAAATCTAGAAAAAACTAATGTATATGTAACTAAAATTATTATAAAAACAGCATTAGTTAAGCCAAAAGAAGGTGTTGAGATTGCTAAAGAAGGTCTAAGACTATTTGGGATTAATATTCCTGATGATGAATCACAATTAAAAGCTTTGATCCAACAGGAAAACCAATTATTAAAAGTGCATCTGGCAGATAGAGAAGTACAAGATTTACTTCATGCGTCTAATATGACATCACCAGAGCAAATAGCTCTTACACGATTGCTCATAAACACAATCATGCCAGCTCGCTTTGTTAATAAAGACTTAGCCTATGCGGTGATATTGAAGACGGTAAATATATCTTTAAAGTACGGCAATTGCGATCTCACATCTTTTGCCTATATGTCTTATGGATTGGCTTTGTCAGGTATAGATCAGTTTGAAAATGCTTATGAGTTTGGTTCGCTAGCTTTAAAATTAAACGAAAAGTTCAATAATTTAACTCTTAAACCAAGGTTGTATTCAGTATTCAGCAATTATATTAATCACTGGAAGAATCATATTAATACGGATAGGCTTTATTTAAGGAATGGCTTTAAGAATGCTATTGAAGTAGGCGATTTTCAATGGGGGACATACCTGGCATTTTACTTGGCAGTTAAAATATTCATGTCAGGTGAAAATTTAAATAGCTTTTATCAAGAAACTCAAAAATATAGCGATTTTCTTAAACAAAAATCTGGAGCTTTTTTTGATTTTCTAAAATTGACCCATGAAATCGCCTGGAAGTTACAGGGAACAAGTATAAAGGATGATAGCTTCGATCGAGATAAGCATCTGAGGGAGATAAAAAAACTTGCTGGTATTCAGATTACATATTGTATTTTTGAGGCGCAGAGGCTTTATTTAGAAGAAAACTACTCTCAGGCTTTAGTGATAGCAAAAGAAGCGGAAACATTAGTTTCTACTGTATTTGCTTCAATTTTAGTACCTGAGCATTATTTTTACTATACTTTAATCCTGCAAAGTCTCTACTCGGAGTTGCCCGAATCAGAGAAAAAGCCAGCGCTGGAAAGAATTTTAAATAATACAGAGACGATGCGGAAGTGGTCGGAGTCATGTCCAGACAACTTCTTACATAAATACTTATTAATGTCTGCTGAGCTGGCTCGTTGTTTGGGCAAAGATCAAGAGGCTATGGATTTGTATCAAAGGTCTATTAACTCAGCAAGAGAATATGATTATGTACAGAACGAAGCTATAGCTAATGAACTGGCGGCTAGATTTTTTATCTATAAGGGATACACCATACTGGCAAAAGCTCATATTGTGGAAGCCCGCTATGGTTATTTAAAATGGGGAGCGATCGCGAAAGTAAAAGCTCTAGAAGAAACATATCCCCAATTCTTTTCGGGGACATCGATAACAGACGATACAGGAGTTAAAAATAGCAGTACAGTTTCCTCTGGCTCTACAGCAGAATCGCTAGATTTAATGACTATTGTTAAGGCTTCGCAAGCTTTGGCCGGCGAAATTGTTCTTGACAATCTATTAGAAAAATTAATGAAAATCGTCCTAGAGAATGCAGGGGCGCAAAAAGGTTTTCTCCTTCTAGAAGAATCAGGCGCTCTCGTAATTGCTGCGTCAGGTGCGGTAGATAAAAGGGAGGTAAAAGTCCTCGAATCAATTTTGTTGGAATCCAGCCAAGAGGTTTCTTGCGCGATCGCTAATTATGTCAAAAGAACTAAATCTAGTTTGGTTCTAGGTGATGCTGTTAACGAAGGGCTATTCAAATCAGATCCTTACGTGCTGCAACATCAGCCTAAGTCTATTTTATGTACTCCTATTATTAAACAGACGCAGTTAATCGGTCTGCTTTATCTAGAGAACAATTTAACTACAAATGCTTTTACACCCCATAGACTGAAAGTTTTAGAACTTTTGTCTTCTCAAATCGCAATTTCTTTAGAAAATGCAAAATTGTATGACAGCATGACAGCATTAAATGCCGAACTCAGGCAAGAAATTAGCGATCGCAAACAAGCCCAAGCACAGTTAAGTGATAGCGAAGAAAGGTTTCGTATTATTGCCCAAACCTCTCCAACTGCACTCGTCATCAGTCGTATATCCGATGGCGTAATTTTATATGCTAACCCAAGATTTGGCTCTACTTTCGGTTTGCTTAGCGAGGAGGTAATTGGTTGCAAATCACCCAATTTATATTACAATCCAGCCGATCGACAGGGGTTGCTAGATGGACTTGCTAAAAATGGATACGTCCAAAATTATGAACTCCGCGCCAAGAAAGCAGACGGGACGCTCATTTGGGTAAGCCTATCTGCACAGCCGCTGACCTTCAATGGCGAACAAACAATGTTAAGCGCACTTCACGACATTAGCGATCGCAAGCGGTTAGAACAGCTCAAAGACGAGTTCTTAGCCAATACATCCCATGAACTCCGCACCCCCCTTAATGGCATCATCGGTATAGCTGAGTCTCTCATTGATGGTGCTACAGGAAAGTTGTCTAAGCAGACTATTTCTAATCTAGAAATGGTCGTATCAAGTGGCCGGAGACTGTCTAATTTAGTCAACGATATCCTTGATTTTTCTAAACTAAAATATCGTAATCTAACGCTACAAATTAAGCCAGTAGGAATGCGCGAGATTGTCGATATCGTGCTAAAGCTCAGCCAACCTCTCATTGGCAACAAACCTTTGCAACTGTTAAACTCTATCGACCCATTAATACCACCTGTTGATGCCGATGAGGATCGCTTACAACAAATCCTTTATAACCTCGTAGGGAATGCGATTAAATTTACAGATTCAGGGATAGTAGAAGTATCAGCAACTGTAGCCAATAATCAGGTGCAAATTACAGTTTCCGATACTGGCATTGGTATTCCAGCGGCTGACTTAGACAGAATATTTGAATCTTTTGAACAAGCTGATGGTACGACCGCCAGAGTTTATGGAGGAACTGGTCTTGGTCTTGCTATCGTTAAACAGCTAGTAGAATTGCACGGGAGTAAAATTCGCGTTGAATCTAATGTAGGCGAAGGCTCCCAGTTTAGCTTTACCTTGCCACTATCTGATAGCAAGCTGGAAATAGCCCCGACAGTAACAACAGTTCACCACTTGCTAGAACAACTAAACTTGGGCATCCAGCCTACTGATTTATTGCCTACAGCAGAAACACTTTCTACTTCTATAACTTCTGAAATTAATTCTACGCAAGGCAATTTAAAAATTTTGTTAGTGGATGATGAACCAGTTAATCTTCAGGTTTTATCCAACTATCTCTCAGGGCAAAACTACACGCTTATAAAAGCCTCCAGCGGCATCGAAGCCTTGTCAATAATTGAGGGCGGCACAAAGCCTGACATGATATTACTTGATGTAATGATGCCGCGAATGACGGGATATCAAGTTTGTCAAGAAATACGCAAACAATTTTCCTTGTCTGAACTGCCAATTTTGATGCTAACAGCTAAAAATCAAATAGGTGATTTAGTTATAGGCTTCAATTCAGGTGCTAATGATTATTTAACTAAACCAATTTCCAAAAAAGAATTAATAGCTCGAATCAATATTCATTTCCAAATCTCTAAGCTGGAAGCATTGCGCGAGAGTGAAGCGCGAGAACGCGAGAAAGCGCAAGATCTAGAACATACTCTACGGCAACTGCAACGTACCCAAGTACAGTTGATTCAGGCAGAAAAAATGTCTAGTTTAGGCCAACTGGTGGCGGGGGTTGCTCACGAAATTAACAACCCGGTAAATTTCATTTACGGTAATCTCAGTTATGCCAAGGAATATACTCAAGACTTGCTCAAAATATTGCAACTATATGAACAGTATTACCCCAACCCTGTGCGCGAAATTAAATTGGAGACGGATGAAATTGACCTGCAATATCTAAAAGAAGACTTGCCGAAAGTTATAGGGTCTATGCAGATAGGAGCCGATCGCATTAGCCTGATTGTGCGATCGCTGCAAAATTTCTCAAGGCTGGATCAATCTGAAATGAAGGCAGTTGATATTCACGCTGGCATTGACAGCAGCTTGGTTATCTTGCAAAGTCGCCTAAAAGGTAAGCCCGGCCAGCCTGATATTCAACTTATAAAAGAGTATGGTTGTCTCCCTCGCGTACATTGCTATGCAGGGCAGTTGAACCAGGTGTTTATGAATCTATTAACAAATGCACTTGATGCTTTAGAAGATGCTCAGGCTTCACAATATTTAAATGAACCATCAAAAATTAACAGCAAACAATTACCTAAGCTTCGGATTCAGACGGAAGTCTTAGAAGGCGAAAAAGTGGCAATCCGAATTAGCGATAATGGCTTAGGAATTCCTGCGGAAATCCAACAGCGCATATTTGACCCGTTCTTTACTACTAAACCTGTAGGGAAAGGTACAGGGCTAGGTTTATCTATTAGCTATCAAATTGTAGTAGAAAAGCACGGCGGCCACTTGGAATGCTCCTCTAACCCTGGCGAGGGTACGGAGTTTTCTATAATTATCCCTTGCCAAATTAGTAGCTAATTACTACTTAAATAACCCTAAATTTAGGGTTATTTATTGCTATCATTGCTTTTAGAGCCAGTTATACAGGTTAGCCGCTTCCTTTTGAGCGCTCATGCTATCTTTTCTACTACTGAATGCATCCGCACGCGCAGCCTAAAGCATTGGCAAATTTTTCCATGTTATAAGCTTTTATTAGCTGTAATAGCGGGAATATACGCCTTAATTTGCTTTTTGGATGGTGGCGGTTGGGTTTGATGCTGCAAGTTAGCCAACTGCTGCTCATAGTACTCGCTATGTTTTATATCCTTGAAAACCTAAGCCGGGGAAATAGCGATCGCTAATCGATTTAACTAAACACAAGCACATTCAGGCTCATCGCCTGCTAAATTGGCAATGGCATCCTAGTTGTCTTTAGTCCATGCGTAAAACAATCAAACCATCCCTGCTATTGACTTTGGGTGCTGCCGTCTTGGTGATTGGTGGGGGAGCAGTTGCTTACTGGTTGCTGGTGCAGCGAAATATCTTGGGAGGAAATGTACCTGTCGGTGCCGAATTGGTTCCGCAAAACGCCCTCGTTGCTGTATCTATCTCCACCGATTCAGAGCAATGGCAGCAACTAGAGCAGTATGGTACTCCTGAAACCCAAGCTGCTTTCAGCAAACAACTGCAACAGCTCAATGACAATTTACTCACTACCAACGGCTTAAACTACCAGCAAGATATCCAACCCTGGATAGGCAAAGAAGTTACCATCGCCTACTTGTCATCTGTTGTCGGGACGCCTAATTCCAGTTCATCGGGGGCAATACCTTTGGCTCAACCGTCGATGGTTATGGTGCTGCCGATTGATAATGCAGTTTTGGCACAGCAGCTTTTAGAAAAAGCGAAATCGCGCCAACAGGGAAAGTTGGTTGAACGTACTTATAAAGACGTACAAATACGAGAAACGCAATCTACTTCCAGCCAAACTTTGTCAACCGCAGTGCTGGGGCGATCGCTTGTTGTCACTACAGATCCTAGAGCAACTGAGCGAGCAATTGACACCGCCAAAGGCGAACCCTCTTTAGCCATAACCCCCGGATATTCTGACGCATTGGGCAAAATTAAAGCGGGACAGCCTTTTGCCCATTTGTATTTCAACGTGCCCGTCGCGGCGGCTGTGGCGGCGGCAAATTCTGCTCGCTCCCTTTCCCCAGAAAATCTCGCCAACTTGCAACAAAACCAGGGACTAGCTGCAACGGTAACGCTAGAGCCAGAGGGAATACAGTTTAAAGGCATTTCTTGGCTTAAGCCGAATAGCACCAAGAAACATGTTGTAGAAAACAACGCTAAGATTATGGCCAAACGTCTTCCAGGCGAAACGCTGATGATGATGTCTGGCGGTAATTTGCAGCGGTTGTGGCAAAATTACGTCCAAGGCGCCCAGTCTAATCCCATCGTCCCCCTTAACCCACAGGATTTTCGGGCTGCTGTAAAGTCTAGAACCAGTTTGGATTGGGAGCAAGATTTGCTGCCTTGGATGGCAGGAGAGTTTTCTGTATCATTAATCCCTGCGCCTCCAGCAAGCGGGTCAAACTTAAGCGCGGGCGTGGTGGTGATGGTGCAGGCGAGCGATCGCTCCCTAGCTGAAAAATCCTTCAAGCAGCTAGATGAGTTCGTAGCTACTAAATACAAATTTCTGGTGCAACCCAGCCAGCTAAACGGTCAAACAGTCGTAAATTGGATCTCGCCGCTAGGAGGAGTCACATCAACTCACGGCTGGCTAGATGGGAATGTAGCCTTCCTCACAATGGGAGCTAACATTGCCAGCGAGTTTGCCCCCCAACCTACAGCTAGACTCGAAGATCAACAGTTATTTAAACAAGCCGTACCTACAGCCCTTAATTCTAAAAACGGCCATTTTTTCATAGATGTTGACCGTACCATCAACGCTGGTAATCTTACTCTGACGCCGTTTATCCAAAACTTCAAACCAGTAATGGCTGGGATTCGAGCTATTGGGGTTACAGGTGCGATTAGCGATGAGTACCACAGCCGCTTCGATATCTTTGTAGCGCTCAAAAAGCTAGGAGAACCAAGATCAAACTCCAACCCCTTTCCCAGCCCCCAAATTACTCCGATTTTGCCACCGGATTTAAAATCGCCGCGACCTAGTCCCCAACCCACTGGCTCTCCCGGTGCGAAGGCTAGCCCAACTTTGCCCCCCGCACAAATCCAACCACTACCTACTCCTTCAGCAACAAGCTCTCCCAACCCCAATTTATCAACCCCCTCAGCTTCTCCTTAAGCTATTTATCAGCTTCATAGGCTGTTCCACACTTAATTTGCGGACTAGGCGCTGGCAAAAATTCTGGAAGCGCATAGCTTTTCCTTCTTTTGCATGACAGCCTTTTAACTTTTGACTTGGTTAGCGGCCAGAACAGATACGATTTAATTGAGGCTTGTGTTTGCATTCTTTAAAAACTTCAAGGACAGAACAATGTATGGATTTGGTTGCACTCCAGAACGGGTTAGATAATATTTCGTTTGCTGTTCTTTTTCTGACGATGCTGATTTATTGGGGAGGGGCAGCTTTCCCAAACATTTCCTATCTGTCAGCTTTGGGAACAGCGGGGATGGCGATCGCCAACCTCTGCATCGCTGCTCTACTGGGAGCTAGATGGATTGAAGCTGGCTATTTCCCGTTAAGCAATCTGTATGAATCGCTATTTTTCCTAGCTTGGGGAATTACAACTATCCATCTGATTGCTGAAAATATGAGCCGCAGCAGGTTGGTAGGTGTTGCGACTGCACCTGTAGCAATGGCGATCGCTGCTTTTGCCGCTTTGACATTGCCCTCCCCCATGCAGTCAGCCGAACCATTAGTCCCCGCGCTCAAATCCAATTGGCTGATGATGCACGTCAGCGTGATGATGCTCTCCTACTCAGCTTTGATGGTAGGTGCCCTCTTAGCGATCGCTTTTCTCATTGTCACTAGGGGTCAGAATATCGAACTCCGGGGTAGTTCAGTAGGCAACGGTGGCTACCGTCACCAGAACTACCAACTACACCGCAACGGTAAGGTAGTATCCGAAAATCCAAGCGTGACTGCCGATGTATCTTCAGCAGCCGTTTTAGCTCAAAGCAATGGCAGTAGCAAAACAGCAGTACTTAATTTACTCAACACCAGCATCACAACCGCTACCGCCACCCTGCCACCACTTTCACCCCAACGGTTGAACCTTGCCGAAACCCTCGACAACATTAGCTATCGCATTATTGGACTAGGCTTTCCCCTACTTACAATCGGCATTATTGCCGGAGCAGTTTGGGCAAACGAAGCTTGGGGCACATACTGGAGTTGGGACCCCAAAGAAACCTGGGCGCTAATTACCTGGCTAGTATTTGCCGCCTACCTGCATGCCCGCATCACCAAGGGTTGGCAAGGACGCCGCCCAGCAATTCTAGCCGCAGTAGGATTTATAGTCGTATGGATTTGCTATCTTGGGGTCAATCTGCTGGGTAAGGGACTTCACAGTTACGGTTGGTTTTTTTAGCTTTGATCCGGAAGCATTAAGCCGCCGTCTGTTAACTGAGACTAACGTACAGATTTTTTAAAACTCCGAATCTAACCAGGGGAAATTAACGTGGAAAATAAGTTTGAGCCGCTGGCTAAAGGTGAAGTTCTTTCTGTTGAAGAGGATTCCCAAATTTTAATTGGACACCGCACCTTTAGGGTTGGTGAATTTTCCAAATCCATGAGAGATCAATTGGAATATGGGTTGGGAAAAGTAAAATGGACGGAAGAAACAGAAGGATGGTTTAGCGACAACGGCATCAATTGCGAAGTTTTGAAATTTGGTTCTGATGGCTGGCAAAAAGGAAAAGTTAGAATTAGCCTAGAATTTTGTCCCCAAGATACTGAGGTTGAATTCCCCGAACCACCAACTCCCGCTATCTCTCTAGATGAGGAAGAACCGGAGCTTGCAGCTATGTTAATCATCGAGGAAGAACCTGACTTTCCTGAAATTATGGCTATCGATGAGGAGGAACCAGAGTTTGCAGGAATATCGGACAACAACCAGTTAGAAGATATGCCGCAAAACTCCCTACTCGATGACGTTTGGCAGGATATGAACCAAGCTAGTTGGCCAGAAAATCAGTACTAATTTGGATTGAATTTAAAATCATAGGACTTACGCAACGGCTTTTTGTCCTTTTGAACGTAACCTAATGAAGCGAAGAATCTTTTTGATTCTTCGCTTTTCACATACTTATCTGTTAATTACAAATGCGTATTTCCTAAAGCTAAAATTTATCTGATTGATGGCAGGTAAAGCCGCGCACTTCTGCCAGAGTATAAAGCGGTCTGCCTTTAACTTCTTCGTATATGCGCCCGATATACTCGCCCAATATACCAATACTTACGAGTTGAACGGCTCCCAGAAAGAAGATAGCAACCAAAATAATTGTAAAGTTCGTTAAAGGCGAATGAGGCAGAAAAAGCCGCCAATATAAAACTAAAAGTCCCATCAATATGGCCATAGCAGCGGCAAATAAGCCAACGTATGTTGACAGCCGCAAGGGAACTTTTGAAAAAGACACTAGAGCATTGACGGCTAAAGCCAGAGATTTACTAAAGGTGTAGCCTACCTCACCGGCAAAGCGGGGGTCGCGCTCAAAGCGAATTGATGTTTGTCGGAAGCCAACCCAGGAACGCAGCCCGCGAATGTAGCGATTGCGCTCTGGCATAGAATTAAGTATATTTACGACTTGTCTATCTATCAGGCAAAAATCGCCAGTATCGGTGGGAATGTCCACATCAGCGAGTCTGTTGAGGAGGCGATAAAACACATAAGCGGTGACTCGTTTGCCCCACCGTTCTTTGTGGCGTAAGGTGCGCTGGGCATAAACGACTTGATAGCCCTGTTGCCACTTTTCCACCATTTGGGGGATTAGTTCGGGGGGGTCTTGTAAGTCTGCATCCAAGATAACTATGCACTCGCCCCTAGCAAAATTTAAACCAGCAGTGACGGCAATTTGATGACCAAAGTTACGAGCTAGACCGAGGTAGCAAAAACGGGGATCTTTGTCATGGAAATCGCGCAGTAATTGTAGGGAGCGATCGCGGCTGCCATCATTAATTAATATCAATTCTGCTGGCTCTTCTAGCTTATCCATTACAATCTGCATCCGGCGATAAAGTTCCGGAAGGCTTTTTTCCTCGTTGTAGACGGGAACTATAAACGAATACTTCGGGTTCATAACTAATAAAAAGTTGGGATTAGGGAATTGGGAATTGGGAAAAGTTAGGAGTTAAGAAATTTTACTCATAACTCATAACTCAACCATGCCCCATGTCCCATACCCTAGATAATTACCTGCCTAGTTTATTCGGAATCCCATCGCAACCACCGGGAACTGTACTTCTTGTTTGCTCGCCACCCCACGCACAGCAGTATTGGCGCTGCTCTTCCGATAGCCTTTGAACGTCGGTAAAATCGGCGTTTTCTATTACTGCACCCGTGAAAGCTCCAGTACGGTAATCGGGCACTTCAGTGCGGCTCCGAGGGCTAGCAGTTTCAGGGGGGCCATAGAATAACCGCGTTCCTTTGAGATCGGCACCAGCAAGATTAGCTTCGTACAAGATAGTACGCGATAAGTTAGCTTTCACCAAATCGCAGCTACTGAGATTGGCCTTGACAAGATTGGCTTCGCTCAAGTCTGTCCAGCGCAGGTCAGTCCCCGCTAGGTATCCTCCAGCCAACATCACTCCTAAATCAATGACGCGGACGCCATAAGCACGGTCTTCTTCGTAACCCCCATCGCCATCGAGCATGGGACGACCCAAACGGCGATCGCGCTTTAGTGGTGTGAGCAATCTAGATTGGGACAAAAACCGCAGAACTTTGGCTTTACCAGCTGCATCGACACTACCAAGAAGCGCTGCGGTGCGACCTTCTGCAAACGCCTGCTCTTGGGGCCAGTCTTCTAAAAAGCCTTTTTCATCTAACGCTAGATCTGAGACGCCTTGGAAATAGGCATCAATTGTTTGCTGCTGGGTGATAACGTTTTGCTGAGTCGTTAAGCGGTTTTGCTCAATGGTCAGATCTCTAGAAATCACGTACTGTTGCCAAGCAATGTAGACGGCTAGGACAGCGATGAAGATTTGACCCAAGGCTCCAAACCATTCCGCTAGCGATCCAAAGGCATCCCATTGGATTTGCCGACCCCAAGTGAAGAGGTTTTTGTAGAAACCGAGGAACTTTAGCAAGCCTAAGAGCGCTACGATCGTCGCCAGAGTTGCTACAATCAGCGATCGCTGCTTTGGCGTCAGCACCTCCATCAACTCTCTTCGCAAGGGTTGCAAAACAATGGGTAGCGATACTAGCAAGGCGACAATCGCTCCCGACATTCCCACCCACAAGTTATTAAAGAGCAACCCTACACCCATAACAGCGATCGCAATAACAGCGATCGTTGATACTGGCGGTTTACTGCGAAACACAGCGGGAGAACTAGGCGATCGAGATAAATTCGCTAGGTGTTGCTGCTCGATGCTTGTTCCCCCGGTCGTTAAACGTTGATTTTGTCTGATATTCTCATTAGCAGCATTCTTGCCATTGGCACTTTCCGGGGTTTCTGTTGATGAACTGGACTTAGGAGGATCGGGCGGATTGGTCATGGTTAATACCAATTCTTGGTTCGACTGCTACAACTTGCTTAAGTGTATAGTTAGGTTCTGAATGCAATAGATATAGAGCGGCTGATAGATCTCTATCAGAAATTGCAATTACCTTAAAAATTTTAAACCCAAGTCGGGCGTTGCTTCATCCACCCCACAGACTTGGTACAGCTTCAGCTATGTTGCGATGCATTTGTGCAGAAAATCTGCCAATGATGAAAGCATTTGTAATTTGTTTAACAATGAAACAACCCGTTAACAAGTAGTAAGGATGAAGTATTACTCCATCCTTGATAATTAGCCTTTGATACTTTTGGCGATCGCGCGTATCTCTTTACTAATAGGATGATCGGGAAACCGCAAGCTAAAAAGATCGCTAGAAGCTAGCTGAACCATCTCTTCGCTCAAAGGAAAAACGCCAGCAACGGGAGCTTTATAAATTTTTGCTATTTCCTGCCGCACAGAGTCGAAATCATAAGATGGCAGCACTTTATTGACTACCAATAACATTTTAGGAACCCCTAACTTGCGAGCCACCTCTACAGTTACAGCAGTACCTTGGAAGTCTTGGCGATCTGGCCGCAGGATAATCACCAGAACATCAGAAATTGTTATAGAAAGTAAAGTCTCTTCATTGATGCCAGGATGCGTGTCAATAAACAAATAGTCTAGTCCCAAACGCTTTATCAGTTCACCAAACCCATTGTTGAGCATATTTACGTCATAACCCTCGCGCAAAATCTTGGCAATTTCGCCAGCCTTAATACTTGAAGGGATAAGATAAATGCTACCTTTTTTAGCCTTCACCTCTGATGGAGTAACGTCATATGCAGTTTCTTCAATCGGGCAGCGACCCCAGAGATAATCATTCAGGGCGCGGTGCATTTTGCTTTCATCCATACCAAAAAGGACGTGGATGCCTGGTGATTGAATATCCGTGTCTACGATACCAACTCGCTGCCCCAAAGCAGCCATAGCAGCAGCTACGTTAGCAGTTGTATTTGATTTGCCTGTTCCCCCCCGAAACGAGTGAACCGAGATAATTTTGGACATGGTTTACCTTTGGGTTTTAAAGAACTACATTGGTTGTTCGTTGCTCAACGGTTCATTGCTGATTGTCGCTTGCCATAAACCCGCAAACCATGAACCATCTAAAAATTATTTTGGCTTGGGGTTAGACGCTGGCGTGCGTTCTTGCAACTTTCGCTGGACAATTTTTATGTTTTCTTGGGCTTGAGCTTGCGTTGGGGCGATTTTCAACGCTTCTTCAAAGGCAGCAAGCGCTTGTTCATACCTTTGCAAGTTTTTGAGTGCTATCCCGCGACCAGTCCAGAAATTAGCATCTTTGGCATTAATGCCAATAGCGCGGTCGTAAGAAGCGATCGCTTCTTCATACCTTTCTAAAGCTAGCAGCACTATTCCTCGGTTATACCAACCCTGCCCCGAATCAGGGTTAATGCCTATAGCACGGTCAGTTGAGGCTAGTGCTTCTTTGTACCTCCTCAAATGCCATAAAACTACACTACGGTTAGCCCAAACATCCGCAATTGTACGGGAATCGCCTACTTTGTCCTCATTCTTGAGTGCTAGGTCGTAAGCGGCAAGCGCTGCTTCATACCGTCCCAACGTTCTAAGTATCCTACCTTGGTTGAACCATCCTTGAGAGTATTCGCGATTGATGGTGATGGCGCGATCGCTTGATGCTAATGCTTCCTCGTACCTCCCCATCCTCCACAGCGTCACGCTGCGGTTATTCCAAGCTTCTGCATAGTCGGGTTTAATAGCGATCGCGCGGTTAACAGATGCTAGTGCTTCTTCTAATTTTCCCTGTCCTGTTAGCGAATTGCCGCGCTGATCCCAGGCAAAAGCTGGGCCAAATTCGCCCCATTTACCGTCTCCTTGAATTGCACTTTCACACGCAGCAAGTGCTTCTGGAAATTTTCCTAATTTGTTTAGCGTGGCGCATCGATTAACTAAAGCCAGAGCATACTTTTCATTTATTTTTAAAGCAAATTCATGGGCTGTTAGTGCTTCCGCGTGCTTGCCCAACTGTCCTAGAGCCATACCTTGATAAGTCCAGGTTGCAGCATCTTTAGGATCGATTGCAACTGCATTGTTATAAGAAGCAACTGCTTCTTCTAACCTTCCCAACCTACTTAAAGCTAACCCTCTGTTATACCAAGCAATAGCAGGGCTGCTATTACCCCAATTCCCATCACCTGCAAGGGCAAGATCGCAAGCGGCAATTACTTCTTCGTATCGAGCTAATTGTGATAAAGTGGCGCATCGAGCAGCTAGCACTAAAGAATATTTGGGATTAATAGCTAAGGCGCTGTCATAAGAGGCGATCGCTTCTTGCGGTTTTCCCAATTTGCTTAGCGCCAACCCTCGATTATACAAAGCAAAAGCAGGGCTGATAGTACCCCAATTACCATCGCCAGCAATAGCGCGATCGCAAGCAGCGATCGCTTGTTCGTATCTGCCTAATTCATAAAGTGCGCTGCATCCATAAGCCAAAGCCAGAGAATATTCTGGTTGAATTTTGATCGCGCGTTCCGCTGAGGCTAAAGCTTCCGCATACTTGGTTAACTTCAGCATCACGTCACTGCGCTTTATCCAAGTTACAGCGTCTTTAGGATTAGTATCGAGAGCGCGATCGCACGCCGCCAGCGCTTCTGCATATTTTTGTTCGCCATTCAATGAGTCGCATAACCCAATCCAGTATTCAAATAAATTTTCTTCCTGCTGCGGCGTATCCTGAGCTAGCAAGCTATTTTTTACTGGCGCTGCATAATTTCTAAAGTCGCTAGTTATGCTTGCTGCTGCAACCGGAGCTAAACTTAAAAAATTTAAAGACAAAATAAAGAAAAAGAGCAACCTTTTGCCCTCGTTCCCATGCTCTAACTGGGAATGCTTTTGCCTCTTTTCTACCTTTTGCCTTTTCACTTTTGCCTTTTTTACTCAATCGAATTGTGGTGGTATTTCCGCAGGTGAAAGTACACCTGGATCGGTTGGCGGCTGTGAACTAGCGTCGCCTGGTGATGGTGCAGCTGTTGGAAATGGTGCTTGCGCCCCCGTAGGGACAGGTGATGGAGTCGCAGTAGCAGTTGGCGATGGTGTACCTGGTGCGCCACTAGCAGTTGGTGATGGTGTACCTGGTGCGCCTGGTGCAACGCTTCCTGGTGGAGCAGGGGGTAGCGTAGGTACTACGGGTATAACCGGGCTGGTTGCGGCTCTCGGTTTTGGGGGCGGCGTAGGTACGACGGGTATAACCGGGCTGGTTGCGGCTCTCGGGTTTGAGGGCTTTGCTGGTGGACGCGGACGCCCTGGACGACGAGTATTTGGGCGGGGGGCTGCCCCTGGTTTACTTGGGGATGCTGCTGGTGGACTTGGGCGTAAAACGGGGGGGACAGTTGGTGGCGGTGGCGGTGGTGGGGGTTCAAAGATATCAATACTAACTGACCTATTTATCTCCTCGCCAGCACCAGTTACTTTAAGTGTAAGAGTTGTTTGTGCAGGTTGTTGACTTAGGGGATAGGGTATGTTTCCTTGTAAAGGAACTGTTCCTGGAACAGGAAGAAGTTCAACTTTAGCATCTTTGCCCCCTTCAACTTTCCAAGATAATTTCAGAGGGATAAAGGGTTTATTTTTATTAATTTGAAAAAGATACTTTGGCAAAGCATCTTTTTCATTTATTTTAAAATAGATAATTTTTGGCTGTATTTTTTTGGGATTAATTTTAATAGTATCGGTTTTAACTGAGGTTGCGGCTTCCGTTTCTCCTTTTTTTGGGATGACGGTCATTTCAAAAATATAGTCACCTGGTTGCCGAGCATTGGTGGGTACGTTGGTGCAGGTTAGTTCTTCTTTAAGTTGGCAAAATTTAGCAAGTGACGAGGGGACGCCTTCGCTAAAAGTGTATGGTATCAACGGGCTAGTGACTGCCCCTTCAGGCGATCGCCCAATAATTCTTACTTCTTTGAGTTGGGCTGGGTGGAGGATCTTCCAATTAAGGCTGATACTATTGTCATTCGGGAGTTTGGCTCCAGGGCTGACTAAAGCGTTAGCTTCTTCGTAGACAGGTTTTGTAGAAGACAATTCAACGATCTTGGGGAGAGGCAGCGGTGATATTTTAATCGAACTCGTTTTAAGAGAGTCTGCCACTAACCTTGGCTCGTTTTTGCCAAACATCTGTAGTTCAAAAACATATTCACCTGGTTTTCTGGCATCGGTACGCACGTTTTTGCAGATTAACACTTCCCTAAGCGTGCAAGATTGTTTGAGTTCATCGGGAATACCCCCGCTAAAGTCAAAAACTCTGGGTTGGCTAGAAACTTCTTTATCGCTAGATTGGCTAATAATTTTCACCCCTTGGACTTGCTTGGGGTTGCGGATTTGCCAATTAAGGCGAATGAACTCTCCGCTTGCTTCTTCGTACAAATTGCTATCAGAAGAAAATTCTAGAATTTTTGGGGGTACTGGTGGTTTGAGGAGTAGCAGCCAGATTAGGAAAGCGATCGCGCCTATTGCTCCTAAAACAAGCAAAACTAATAACAGAAACTGCCAGGGCGATCGCGCCTCCCACAGCAAACTTCCCCGTACTGGCTCAGGCGGTAAAGGTAACTGCTGGAGATCTTCAACGTAAACCTCAAACCCGACCACAGCCCCGCCCCCATAGAAAGGACGCCGCCACCACCTATCCGGCTCTACCTCAAGAACAGCAGTAACCGTTTCTCCAGGCAATATCTGCAACCGATCCGGTTTCAAGCTATAAACAGCAACATCATTATTCTCAGAAACCTCCACCACATGGAGCTGGATGTCGCGCTCGGTATTACCCGCATTTGTAAGCCTCACCTCGTAGCGCCCCGCCATGCGTTTCACCTTGCCCAAAATGGTGCGTAGTTCCACATTTAGCAAGTAGACAGGCGGAATCTCAAAGTACAGTACATCCAACAACACTAAGGCTGGATTGTTCGCAGAGTGCAGGCGGATGGTAGGAACGTAAATTCCAGCAAGCGTATAAGGTGGTGGATTAAAAAATAGCAGGATATTACCTTGCTGACCGGGGTTGAGGTCTAATCCATCAGATTGCGTCACCAGCCCTGGTACGTCTAACCCTTCCGGGTAACGCACAGTTAACCATTTTGAATCTACATCCGGGCAAGTGAGGCGAAAACGGTCTACGCGGTCAGAGCGGTTATGAACCTGAACGACAGCTTGCAGCAGTTGTCCGGGTTGAAGAATGGTAGGTGCAAGGGAAGAAGTTACTGGCTCGACTGTGAAGGTTGGATCGTTAACACGGATAGCATCTTGAATTGGAGCTAAAACTTGTAGATTTTGAGAATATCGGATGGGAGTGTCTTCGGGGTAATGCTGCGGAGCGTCAACTACTATGGTGTAGTTGTAAGTCCCAGGTAGAGTTTGGGAAGGTACATTAAACTCAAATACAACCTCGCTGCTCTGTTGCGACCCTAAAGCCATACGCTCGTTAGGAGAAGCGCACCACTGACGCAGATTCTGGGATAACTCATCTATATAAATATCAATAAGTGCGCTCTGACTTCCTTTATTAGTAACAGTGACGCCGAGTTCAAAACTACCGCCTGCTACTACAGCATGATTTCCAGATGGATTGGGAATAATCGCCAGGGGACTCCCTGGAGCCAAAGTTTGAGAGATAACCTCTGCTAGTTGGCTACCTTCTCTTCGGGCAAGAATAACGCGATAGCGCGAAGTACCCTCACTTTGCCTTTCCTGCGCGTACCCCATTTCTATGAGGTCTTCCAGCATAGGCATTACATCTTCTGGCCCCTGACCTATGCCATCGGCTATTTCTGGTAGGGTACACTCTCCCTGACGTATCATCCACCTAACAAGCGGCTGCTGAGAGGTGGGCAGCAAAGGGATCTGGGCTATACTCAGACCACCTGCTTGTTGTTCCTCGCGTTCGGCTCCAAAAGCACCGTACTCGAACCGCTTCTTAGGCATATTAGTTATTAGTTCTTAAATGTTAGTTATTAGTTATTAGCCATTATTTAGCTGTCAACTTTCTAGAACGAGCGATCGCTGACAAAGAATCCCTGACAAATGACAAGTCAAAACTACTTATCGCACTGCAACTGAGGTAATCTATCCACTCGATGTAACCTTACCTCAGTATCATCGCTACCACTAGCAACAAGGATATATTTATCCTCTAGCTTTATGTCTACACTATTAATTTTCGCACCACGCCACCCTCGACCAATGTTGTTACCCTTAGAGAATTGGTCAGCACGCTTACCTTCAAGTGTTAGCGGCCACAGCATCACCTTAGCGTCATCCCCCGAAGAAGCTAAGTAGCAACCATCGTCGCTTAAAGCTACAGAACGAACTGGTTTGCCGCCGTGACCATCTTGCCATTCATCAAGAACTTCACAAGCACCGTTTCCCTCCAGGCAGTTTCCCATGTTCCACAAGGTAATATAGCCCTGGTTATCTGCTGTTACCAAAAGGTTAGGCTGCACGTCTGAACTATCTATACTTGTAATGTAATCGTCTTGGCCTCCTGGTCGATTGTAATTTACTGAAGTAAGCTTTTTAGTCGTCCAGTTCCACAATTTCATCTGGTTGTAGCGTCCAACAATAGCAAGATTTTTATCTTCCTTGCCCACAAATGCGAGACCGTAAATCGCAAAATCTAATTGGTTTTTGAGAATAGGTTGTTTGGCACTATCGGGTTCTGAAGACATATACCGTTCCACATTCCACTGTAAAACCTGGCCGCTACCGTGACCGCTGAATAGATAGCGCGAATCTTTGGTAAACTCTAGAGCCAATACGCGGTCATCTTTTTGAGCAACAAAGGAATCTACAATTCTTTTACGTCCTCCCAATATATTCCAGAGTTGAATTTCTCCATTTTCTAAGCCTGCGGCAACCAAATTATTCTCTACTGGTCTATAACGAATCACGCGCACTGCTTTAGCCGCATTTCCCACAACCTCCCTCTGTTGGTTTATCAATGGATTGAAGAAGCCAATAACATCCCATTTAATTAGTGTTTGGTCGTTCGAGCCACTCACCAACTCGTTGGCGCTGCCATTGATTTGTACGGAATTAACAGGAGCTTGGTGTCCGTAAAAAGGATTATTAGGGTTAAGCCAAGAGAACCACCAAGCTAAAAATAGCAGCAGCACTAATGCAAACAACTGCATCCATATTTGGATAACTGGAAGAACGCGCAGTTGTGCAATTTGGGTGTCATTGCGGACATCCAGCCGCAGGTCAGAGACAATAGCTTTAACTTCAAATAAATATTTTTTTGCTACGCCAAACCAAGGTCGCCGCTGACCGATCACTAACTGCAATTCTGTAGTTTCGCCAGGGGCTAAGTTTGCCTCATGGGGAATAACTTGTAGCTTAAATTTTCGCAGATCTTCGCTAGCGATCGCAGCACTAACTTCTTGGTTTAAATTGCTAAGATTATCAAAGCGTAGTTTGTAAGTAGTAGAGTTAGCTTTTGGTCTAGGGAACCAGCTTAATTTAGCAGGAATTTGCCCAATTGCTGGCGTACAGCTAAAGTCTATTGCCCCACTCGGAAGTACTGTAAGATTGCCTTCAATACTTGATGGCGAGCCGTTATTAGCTAGCGCTTTAATTGCAAAAGGGTATGTTTTGCTAGCAGCTAAAGTGCTAGTAGCTAGTTGACATAAGAAAGTTGTTTCTACTTTGCCGCCAGGACGAAGTTGCACTCGCTGTTCGGCACCGCCTGCTAGCCACGTCGGTTCTACACCCACAAAACTAAGCAGGACATCCACAGTTTTCTGACTTGGATTATAAACTCGCACAGGAACTTCAACGCGATCGCCTGGAATAGCCTGAAATTCTCTTACGGGCAACTCTAGTTTCATCGGAAGTTGTTCTAGACCCTCTTCCAAAACTAGACGTACTATTTGTCTGTCCTCATCTGCCATTTCCAGTGAGAAAATACGCACTGCCAGGTTCATATTTCCCACAAAGCCTGGTACCGGGCTATCAGTTATGACAACAGAAAATTGCGTAGAGTCACCAGGGGGCTTTTTTGCACCAACCGCAGGTGAAAGGCTATACCAGCGATAATTTTGTTCGGCATCAGCACCTGCTGCTGTCACCTCCAACAAAAAAGTAGCAAACTGAGCGCTTTCGTTAGTAACTGTAACTGTAAAGGTTGCGGGCGCACCTCCCGGTCTAAATTTAACTACTTGCGCTGAGACACTAGCACTGATCAGGCTCTTCGGCATTTCTTAAAACTTTACGTTATTGTTAATTTACTTGTAATAAAAGTTAATAGCTGCAACTTAGATTTGGGAGCTTTAAGTTAAAAGCTTGGCGTTATTTTTTAAATCATAACTGATAACTTTTAACTCGACCAATACCTTGTTAACTATTAACTATTACCTATCTAGATCAAAGTAACTTGTCAAACACGCTCTTAGATCCGGTAGGCTTCGCAGGCGCTTGCTCTGGAATATCTGCTTTTAGTAACTGCGTCATTTGTCGCCTGCGAGAGGCGAAATTTAAGATGTTAATTCCTAGCTCTTGAGCGGTGCGAATGGTAGTGCGCGAAAGTGACAATTTTTCGTCCAAACCCCAACCAGATGAAAGGTCGCCGATAAGTAAAACAATCCCACCGCCAACCAAAAGTTGAATCGGCTGTTCGTTAATAGTGGGTAGTGCAGCAAACAAAAACGGCTGCGTCCGCAATGGATGATTTCGGCTCAGGCGTTCCCAGTATTCTAAAGGAGTTCCTAAGTGTTGTGCTAGGGTGGCGATGCTTTCTACTAGCGCTGTACCATCTCTGGGAGCATCTACTAATAGTACGCTGCCTTGATCTAAATAACTTTTGAGGACGTGAAATTGTTGCTCGTTTATAGAGAGCGATCGCCGTCCGGTTAGATAAATAATGTCATAATTTGATTTTTCTGCTCGTTCCAAGGTTTTTAAATTCAGTTCTACAGCTTTCTCTGCTGCTAAAGCAGGATAAAGTGCTGCAACAGAATCGAGTAAGTACGAAACATTGGAAAAGCTTTGTGGTTTAGCAGGCTCAGAATGTTTTACAAAGCCAAAATTTATTACAGTTTGGGGACGCGATCGCGCTTGATTTCTATACCGCAAATCTATATTGTTATAATCTGGAAACAATACATCTTTAGGTGCTTCTAACTGTACTGCACCCGGTCGCAGCAAAATTCGGCAAACTTCTACTTCTAAGTCGCTTGGTGGGCTGTTTTTTTCATCAATTCTGAAAGTTTCCTTAATTATCTCGCTTGTCTCTTTGCGACGCAGTTTTTCAGGATCTACATAACTAACCACCACATATACTGTTTCTTCCTTCGCAGGATCGATAGATAGTCGATAATTTTCGGGTTGGGGAATGACGATCGGATTGCCAGCTAAGTCAATCGCAATTCCAGGCTGAATTTGTAACCAACGTCCATCACGATATGCTGCTGGTACTTCGTTAGGAGCGCTAATCAAAGTTACGCCAAGACCGCAGACAATTCCTGGCTGATTAAGCGACTGGTAGTGAACGCTTTGGCGCTGTCGATGGTATTCATGCGCTCGCCGCCAGCGGTCAGCCGTCATCAGCAAGCCATCTTGTACTTGCAAGCGTTCAAAACTTCTAATGGGTGGTGGTGGAAATGGTTGATTCATAATTAGTTTGGTATTTTTTATTGTTAATTTTCATGCGGCATTAGGCATTTGTTTTCAGTTTTGTAGAAACGCCATACATCGCATTTGAGTTTTTGGTTTACTTCAAATTCATTGGTAATTATTAATTATTTTCTACTTCCTATTGCCTATTGGATATAAAGTTCGTAGGTACAAAAAGCAGGTTTTTCCTGGTCGATTATATAGCGCACTAATTGTTCGCTCACTTGCATCCCTGGATCGGGACGCAGACGGACAATAAAATGAAAAGGCCGTCCTCCCCCTACTATCGAGTTTTCACCCATAGCAGTTGCCCCTAGTTTAAAACCCTCACCGAAGACTTCCTTAATACTGATGTGTTTATCAGTTTCTTCAGGGATATGCTCGTCTAAGGGCAAATCGGTGTAGAGATGTAGATAAAAACGCAAACCCCGGCGAGTACCGCGCCAACGGTAGATCTCCATTGCCTGACGAATTAGACGACGCGATCGCTCCGTACTCCAACGCGGATCTATCTCCCACGCTACCCAGTGAGCCAAAAACGGAAGCATTGCCTCTGGTGCAGTCAAAGGATCTAAATATGCCCACAGCATATCCATTGTCTGCACTGCTGGTTCAAAAGCCTCTTCAAAAATTTTTAGAAACCGAGCAATAAAATCTACTTCACTATAAAGGGCTGGCAAAAAATCTGTGTATAAGCTACGAGGGCGCACATACAGATTAAATGCCGCGGACTCGATCAACTGTCTGCCAGTACCGATTTCTTGATAGTAAATATTAATGCGCCCTGGATAATCTAGCGCTAGCGAACCAGGGGAATTATTGCCACCCATTTCTTCAAAGAAGTTTGCCGGAACCTCAAATTGTAAGCGGGCATCTATCTTCTGACCAGGAGCTAGTTCATTGCCATCTATATTTATGCGACACCAGTTCCAGGGGATGTCGCCCTCAAGTTGCATCCTTAATTGCAGAATTCGCGTCCCCTGGTTTTCTAGATGCACAAACATTTCGCTAGGCTCCCCAGGATGCAGTAGCAGGTCGGAGCTGGTTGCTGTTGATGAATTTGTTGCCAAATTCACCGTCATGGCTAACCCCTGACCCTGGACTGCTTGGGGCAACTGCATGGGAGTGAGTTGCAACCGCATCGGTTGACCGGACAAGCTGTAAGTCATAAAAATTCATTCATGGCGAGGCGTCCCAGCAGATAGCGAAGGATTTAATGGCACAAGGTAAAAAATAGGAAGGATCTAATAAAAGTAATCAGACTGGGAAAACCAGCTTGGTACTTTTGCATGCTTGCTTTTCATTGAATGAGGTTGACGACGTGAGCCGAGGCGGGACGGCGATTACCTGCCCACGAACATATTAGCCCCAGGGGGCCTGGATCGATTACTGGGTCTTGAGGGAGGGTACGCACCCAGCCTTGGTCGTCTTTGCGTAACTCAAACAGTTGTACAACGCCCAAGTAACGCACTCCAGGGGTTTGCTGGAACAACGTAACTATATCCGAAGGGTAAACGGGGCGACCAAATGGCCAGCCCCCGCGTTGTGGCCCTCCGGTGAGGGGGTTGAGAAAGCGGTAGAGGGCGACACGCAATTTAAACAGGATTTCCTGTTGGGCGCGGGGGTTGTTGTATTCCGGATCTAATGCCACTTCTGTTTGCACGGCTACACCAGTGTATTCTGGTTCGTGCAATCGCACTGGCACGCCTAGTAGCCGCCGCTCGTCTAGGTAGGCCATGATTTGCGCTTGCAATTGAGGGCTAAGGGCAAATTGCTCTGGGTTGATTCCTTCGCCGATTCGGATCGCGTCGGTATTGGCGTCGGGTACGATCAGCAGCCTAACCGCACCTGCTTCGCCACCAGAAAGTGCGGGTAGACAGAGGGCGCGAGCAACTGCTCCGGCTCCCGCTTGTAATGTCAAAGCCTCGAAATCTTCTTTGGTGACGGCGCGATCGCGGGTACGCAGCGTTTTAGGCACTCTGATTGCTGCATCTTCTAAAGATTCTGCATCCGACCCGTTCCGCGCTGGCTCGTAGTTGACAACCCTGGAAACGTATGGAACGGCAGTTTTCGGTACTGATATCGCTCCCCTAGCTACATTGCCTCTAACTCCCCCACCAGTGCGGTAAGCAACCATGCGAATCAACGAACCTCGCGGCGGTACTGCACCATATTGACGCGACATATCGTTATCGTCATACTCGCTAGAGACCCCAGCTCTCCCGTCTCTACCAGCAGGCGCTAAAGCTGAAGAATTTAGAGTGGTTAATCCGGTCTCTACACCGCTAAATTGGCCAGCAGATAGTTCCCCATTACCCATTTCGTAACGGCGACGCCATTGGGTTTGCTGTTTGATTTGTCCTGGCTCTCGAACCAGCGGCCCAAATTGAACCGTCCCTGTGAGCGAATCAATTGTATAGTGCAAGTCTTCTGAGCCAGAGTCGGCAAAATCTTTTACCTCGCGCCACCTTTGCGGCATTCCGCCAGGAGGTGTCACCAGAATGTATTCATCTTCCCGACGCTCTAGTAGGGGAATGCCTTGCAATTGGAAGGTTTGCCCTGGCGTGCCATCGCTTACTTCGAGGACTTCATCGCGGATGGTAATACTTTGAGTTGCTCCTACGGTACCGCCAATAGCGCGTGCGCCGAATCCCAGAATTCGGGGGGAACTGCTGTAGCCAGATTGGGTATAGTAGGGGGTCGCGAACATACAGCGCAACCAACGACCTTGATATGCGGTGAATTGCTCAACTGGCCAGCGGTTGGGCATATGTAGTATGACATCTGCTCCCTGGAGGGGGTTATTTCCCTGTTGAGCTAGTTCGCTAAAACTAAATCCTCGCGTGCCATCGTCGGCTTCTTGTAGCAGGACTGATTGCCAGTAAGCACCGTTCCAAGCTTCCCACCGCCGGGGGGGAGCATCGGGGTTGATGCCTGTAGATGTGGCTTCTTCGCCTTTAATGGTAATGGCTATGACGTTGCCTTCTATAGGTTGATCTGGCTCGAATACCAGATAAAAGCAATTCCCAGGCTGGGGTTGGTCGTTGAATATAGATTGTTCTCTACCTTCCCAATGACCGTTAGAGCGTTGAGTCCATAGGTTAGTGAAGCGATCGCGCAATACCTGCGGTACTGTTTCTGCTGTTTCCGCAGTCAGAAAGTGTCTAATTCTAGGCTTGCCGATCGTTAGCGGTGCGTCAGTGCTAAAAACGACTGCTTCTTCGGTTTCTGTCCGTACTGTCGCGACTTCTGTTGCTGCGGGAATGCAGTAACTATCTGGCAGTGCAGTGGTGAGGTAAAAGGTCAGATCTGTCTTAGCTGGTGCGGGTGCTTGGAGACGAATTCCCAGCAACTCTAGAAAGGCGACGTAGTTGCGGCGGGGAACTTGATTAAACCGCAGCAACATTTGGTCGGTCAACCAAGCAAATAACTCTATCAGCGTGATGCCTGGATCGCTGGGGTTGTAATTCGTCCATTCCGGACAGTAGCGCGGGATGCGTTGAAGGCACTCCTCTACTAAGTCCTTAAATTTACGATCGTCTAAATCTGACTTTGGTAATTTGGGAAGAAAATCGAAGTCCACAATTACTCCCCGCCTTGGGATAAATAGAAAGGATAGACTAAACTGCGCGGCTCGTGACGGTCTTTTAGATGGTAATCAATAATAATATCAACCCGGCCCCGAACCGGGTCAGGATCGGTACGCACTGCATCTAATTCGATGCGCGGTTCCCATGTTTCCAATGCTTCGCGGACGTGCAACCGGATCAGCAATAGGGTTTGAGTATTCATCGGCGCAAAGACTAATTCAGACAGGCGAGAGCCGAAATCAGGCCGATAGACACGTTCGCCCACATCCGTCCGCAGGATGAGCCAAATGGATTCTTCGATGTTCCGTTCTGCTGAACTGAGTTGGATGCTTCCTTGGACGGTTAACCGTAAGGGGAAAGCTAATCCAGTACCCAGGTAAGCCTGCTGGTTATCAGGTACTTCTGCCATACAAGTTACTATGAGCCTAGCATCCAGCTACCTTACTAAAAGTGAAAGTGCCCCGACCATTCCCCAAAAGTCGAGTCTGGGGAGAAAAAAGACTGGGACAGCGTGTTTGAATATTATGGCGATTTTCATGTCGCATCTAATACTTCAGAGCAGTTTTTACCCCCGTACATTAGGCTGGATGAATGGCGATCGCGGATTGAACTATGATGAACGCAGCCAACACGTTAAAGCGATCGCAGCGATCGCTGGCTTATGTCGCTTGATAAATACTGCACCACTAGGCTTATTGGTTGGGGCGAAAGTGATGATTCGTTACGC
This sequence comes from Microcoleus sp. FACHB-831, assembly GCF_014695585.1. Classification (NCBI taxonomy): domain Bacteria; kingdom Bacillati; phylum Cyanobacteriota; class Cyanophyceae; order Oscillatoriales; family Microcoleaceae; genus Microcoleus; species Microcoleus sp. FACHB-831. The sequence goes on from NZ_JACJON010000084.1 coordinate 142,574, forward strand.
CCATTACTATCTAGTCTAAATGAGCGAGGAGTTGTCCTGCTGCGGGGTGCCCTCAACCAATCCGAACTTGCTTCAATTGCCAGTGCTGCTGCTCAATGTTTCGTGGATATAGAAAGGCTTATCCATGAAACTGGCGCTGCTGGGGTGCTGGATCGTATTCCCCCATCGCATTCATTTAACCAAAGGTCTACATCTGTTAGCCTGGTTGCATTAGATGATTATCTATCGATATGCGAATCGGGCAACACAACAGATAAAGTTTTGTCTATTTTGGCTAATTCGCCAGCTTACGAAATTTTATGCGGCGTGATGGGGAATCAAATATTATGTAATCTTAATCAAGCTCGTTTCAGAAAACAGTATGCTCTGAATAATTATCCTCCGTTACATATGCCTCATAGCTGGCATCAAGATGGAGCTTTGGGCGTCACTTTTAAAGAATTACCAAAACCCAACGAGCAGCCGTATATACAAGAAAGTTTAACGCCATTAATTACTTGTTGGATACCGCTGACGACTTGTGGTTGCGAATCTCCTGGTATCCAGTTTGTTACGCGAAAACTCGATCGGCTCTTGCATTATCAATACCTCAACGATAGAGCGATCGCGGAATTGTTCGAGCCAGATGAGTTTTGGTCGCCAGAACTTAAGTTAGGTGACGTGCTTATATTCCTTAATGGAACTCTACACAAAACATACGTCACCCCCTCGATGAAACAAGATCGTTTGAGCCTAGAGTTTCGCCTGTTTTCTCCATATAAAATTCCACAGTGGATGCAGAAGGACGTATTTAAAGACTTAAGCTATATCAAAGGTAGAACTAGCTAGTACAAGCGTAGCCCGACATTGCCCACCTATCACGGTATTAATACTGTTACTTGTCCAGGGTATACAACCGAAATAACTCCAGCCCACGTACACATACATTTTGATGTGTTATTGAGAGCAGGATAATTGTTGATCAAAACAGTTGGCGAACCTGTTACCCAAGGAGCCGGAATAACAGGCACGCATGGCATAGGGGTCAATACTCCTAGTGCCGCCGCAGTTGCAGACGCCACAGCCGGATTTGCCAGGGAAGTACACATACCAAAAGGCGGAATATTTGCTATAGGAATGTGATCCATAATCGTGGCTGCTAGCGGCCCTCCAGCCATAACTGGTGGCCCCTTTGGAATGACAATCAACGAACTGGGCGCCACGCCAAAGCTGCACATAATCGTTGCACCCATACATACTTGTACAGCCATTTTTTTATCCTCCTGTGCTTAAGTTACGGTAGTTTTTAATAGCTCATTTTTTATTTTTAAGGTTGAGCTGATACTAAGCTTATATTAGTTAATTTTGACTATGCTGCCCTTAATTGTATTTAGACCCGTCGCTTCAACGTTGACTAATGTTCCCTGTATGGTTATACCAGTTTGAGTAATTTCTACCTTATTAGCGCCAACTTTTAAGGTAATTTTTGTGGTTCCTGTAATTTCAATAACGCTAGCGTTGACGCTAATGTTGTTTGCCATTCCAGTTTTTCCGGCTTTTATTTTAATGTCGCCGGTCGAAGTCATGCTGATAGTTTTGTCACTATCATCAAGACGTAATTTATGCAGCCCTTTAGTTTCTATTTCCGCAAATTTTTCAGTGTCGTTTAGCCGGAACCAATGGCCTGGAGGAGTACCAGTCTGGATATAATATCCCCGCTTTTCGCTGCCTTTATCTTCATCTACAAACCATGCCTGATGGCCATAACGGGTTTTGGAAACCCGCAAGCGCACCTTTCCTCCTGCAACCGTGTCACCTATCGTCCTGGGCGTCGGGTCGGTACCGTTCCATACTCCCCCAATTACATACGGACGATGCATATCGCCGTGTTCAAAAGCCACTAGCACTTCGTCATTTATCTCTGGCAACCAGTAAATGCCTCTAGTGTGCCCCGCGCCTGGAGCAACGACTCTAGCCCAGTTGCTGGCGTGATCTTCGGTGAGAGTCGGAAACTTGACTTTGACTCGACCCCACCCTTTTGGGTCGTTATTATCCGTGACAATGCCTACTAGAAGGGTTTGTCCTGGTTGCAGGTGCAGCGGCGGCGATAAAGTTGTTAGGAGATCTCCCGCCCGCAAGCCCCGCACGCTAAACTCTGTGTGGTAGAGGCGATTTTGGAATATGTGACGGGTTTCAGTGACATAGTACTTTCCCGTATACTTTCCCATACCGTCGAGTTTCACTAACCGACCTGGCCTAATCTTGGGGTTTCCCTCACCCTTGGCATCTGCACAGACAAATTCCCCCCCCAGCTCGTTAAATAGAGCTTTGGCCATATTATCTGCTTCTTTGCTAGTGAATACGGGCTGATCCACTACAATCATTTTGGGCGCGGAGGGTTTACCCTTGAAGCTGCTACTTGTGCGAGAACCTTTGCCATTTTGTGTTTCAGTGATTACACTATCGGCACTCGCAGTAGATACAATTGGTTTTTTCGTGCTGTAATCCCAACCCCGCACTTCTACAGAACTCACCTGTTCTGCACTTGTGACTCGAACGCGGAAGCTGTGCAAGTTGCTCAACCATTCAAGATTTATGGTATCGCCGGGGGCGGGTTTGCGGAAGTTTAGCTTGCCATCTTGAACAAATAGTTCAAAGCCATTCCGGGCTGCTCGTTCCCGGAAAAACTCCATATTCGTCTGATTTTCCTGGAAAATGTAGTCATGGGGGCCACCGCTACCGTCAATAGTGCCAGTTGGGATGCCGACTTCACTGGCAATCCTTTTGATAATGTCACTATCGGTCATATTCTGGAAGGAGCGGTTGTAGCGTCCCCTGTGCAACCGATGGGAAACATCGTAACCGCGAATAACTATGGGAGCCTGGGATTGGCTGCTGAAGTGGGTTTCAATCCCCGTGATCTCTCCTTCTATGACATAGCCATGCTGCTCTTGAGAATACTCTGGCGCTTGGCTGGTGCTTGATTTGAAACCGATTTTGACGGCATTACCAATCGCGAACAAGTTTTGGTGACGCCAAGCAGTATCCTGCGGGCGACCGGGAGCATAATCGTTGCGGATTACCAGAGTAAACATGGCTGGTAAATGGAGGCTCTCTTCGACACAGATCTGGAGAATCTCATCCATTAAATCAGCCGGGGCTTTATTGCCCTCAATCTCCAAAAGCGGCAGGGATACATAACTAGGCATAAGCCAAACCTGTGCGAGAGCTTTTGCATCCAGCCTAGAGAAACTGCGATCGCCCGACAATTCCCCAAAGGTCTAATCAACGTTGGTATTGTCTCAAACTCACTCTGAGAACAACTCGTTTGCTTTAACAAAACAGCTTGTTCAGGCTGATCGAAATTACTTCAGCTGCATCTTGCCTAAAGTGGCGGCAATTATTCATTTATTAGACTTGACAGACCGATGCGTGGTTATTTTTTTGCTATTATTTCCGCGATTTTGCCGCTTTATTTTTCCTTGGTTGTGTTTTCAGTCTTTGGGGCTTACTGACCTCCGGAGTGCTGAGAGATTGGGTGGATTCTGGTTCATCGGCTTCTTTGAGAGTTAGGCTATCGATTACGGCACGTACTGGGGTGCCATCAGCCAAAAACATAGTCAGCTTGTAGGTGAGATTTTCGACAACGCAACGCGGCATATATGGGTGTTCTCCCCAGAAAAAGCCATACATGGGTGTTCGTTTTAGTCCTGGAACAAAGATAATAGCGTCCCTAAATTTTTTTATGTGTGCTTGAAATACGTCGATACCGTCTTCATAGGTATCAAACAAAATGTTACTGATGGTGACTGTGGAAGGATTGACATTAGAAAAGCTAACTTTTGATTTTCCTGTTTTCTCTGCTTGTGCGCCTTGATTATCGTTATATTTAACACTACCCGTGAACGTAAGCTCGGTAGGGTTAAACATAAAATGGATGTCTTCACCGCCGCTATCAAGGGCGCTGAGGTAAGCTTTTTCTAATCGCATTATTTTGTTCTCCTATTTAATTTGACTCTCTTTACTAAGGTATCCGGCCTGAATAGTTAGTTCCTCTTCTTTCGCGTTCTATTTCTATCCGCTGTTTTAGCAGACTATATACTTCTCGTGCTAGAAGTTCTATATTGCCAAAATCTTCTTCTTGTGATGAATTATTTACTTCAGGGGCCACTAATGTTACAGGAGCGCTTTGGCTAGAATTTCCCCCTCCTGGCTGTATTGGATTTCCTAATGTGACTGATGATGTGGGTAGTGACGAAATAGCAGATGATTGGATTGCACTATCCGGGCTTATTGTTTGTGACGAATCATGGCTGGAAGACGCTCTGCTACCACTTGGACTAAAGTTTAAAGGTGCAAATTGATCTTCCCATTGACTATCATCTACTAGGGGTTGGACAACTAGAGATTGGCTAGTATCTGATGTACTTGAAAGAGGGCGATCGCTCCCCTGCGCTCCTCCCATTAGTTCCGCTATGTTTGACCAGGATGTTGGTAGTTCTGTATTGGTGGAAAAGCTACTTGATGACCCAGTTTCTTCCTCTGAAGAGCTAATGGTAGGTGGCGTTTGGCTAGGTGCAAGGGAGAGAGGCTTTGTTGATATTAGCTGTGATTTTGCAGATGTTTCCCGCACTATTGGTATGGGTTCAGCTTGTACGGTCGGCAAATAATTACTAGAAAGATTATCTTCACCAGAAATATTAAATGGTGTTGGGTTTCTTTGTATAGTTGGGGAAAGCGTTGGTGAGGGTTCTGCGATCGCTCCTAAATCTGCAAAGTTAGACCGTTGAACCAGGGGTTGAAGAGTGCTTATATTGGTTAATACTGTAGGTAATTGAGGCAGTTCTTGGCTTTGGGAAGGTGGTTCGTTTTCTAACAGAGTTTGGATGACTGGCTGCTGTAGCTGGGGTGTGGAAGTAGGAGTGGCGATCGCCTGTTCAGCGCTTTCTGTTAAAGGTGTATATTGTGTTGGTTCTTGAACCTGCGCGATCGCGTCTTGATTAGCCTCTAATATTTCTGGCTCTGCGAATCTTTGCACAATACTCTGTTGGGGGAGTTTTGTGTCTGGTGTTATTGCTGGTGTAACTGTTGTCTCGGTTGTTTGTGAAACCTCGTTTTGAACCGTTGATAAACTTCCTGGTTCCTGAAAGGCTTGAATAACTCCTAGATCTGATGCTGTTGGATTTGCTGGGGATAGTGTTGTTGGCTGTTCTGCTGCTTGTGTTGTTTCTGTATATGAGGCTGCACTTGGCTCAGAAAATACTGGTGCTGAGAATGGTTGAACAACATTCAGCGGTGACGCTGTACTGCTTTGATTTACTTCCGATGATGTAGGACTAACAGGAGCGATCGCCTGACTCTCTTCTGTTGGAGCTGTGTCTTGAAAAGCTTGGACAACGTTAAAGGGTGGCGCTGCTATATCCGATGTTACCTCATCTTGATTAACGGCTTGGGTGGTGACAGGTGTTTCTGCAAATGCTTGAACAACTGTATTGTTAGCTAATGGTGGGTTTGTACTTACTTCTGCTGATGTTGTTGAGAATTCAACAGGAGCTGTTTCTGTTGTGGAAGTGTTTGAATAAACCGTGTTTCCTTCTGAAAACGGTTGAGCAACTGTATCGTTAGACAGCGTTGTGTTTGTAATCCCTTCCCATGAGTTAGCATTTTCAGTGTCAACCTGAGTTGCTTCTGTTGCAGTTGTGTCTGCAAAAGCTTGGACAACATTGACAGGTGGCGCTGTTGTCCCTACATTAAGCTCGTTTTCGTTAATTTCTTGGCTTGCAACAGGTGTTTCTGCTCTTAAAATATCTCCTGAAAAATTAGTAGGATATGAAGTGGTTGGTTGTGCAAATGCTTGAACAACATTTTGTTCAGGCGTTGTTGTGCTTGTATTAAATTCAGATTGTGGTGCGGCGATCGCGCCATCATCTGTTTCCGCTATGGATGTCGTTGAAGAAAATAAGCCTTGATTTGATTCTGAGTTTTCTATTTCTGGAAACTCTTGAACAAAGCTAAGTGGTGATGTGTTTATAGTTGAGCCAGATGCAGCGATCGCCGTGCTACTTTCTGTAATTTTTTCAGTGTTAGAGCTTTCTGCAAACGCTTGAACAACATTACTTGGTAATCTTGTGTTTTCTCCTACCTCAGCTAGTGCATTTGTCGTGGTAGCAATAGTCGGCGTCTCCACCTCCGTAGTGTTTGCAACAACGTTAACTTCGGGTGTTGTTGTACTGCTAGTTAATTCAGATTTATTTGCAGCTTCTGGAGTGAAATTATGAGCCTGACTATTATTTGTTTCTGAATAGCTTGATGTGCTTGAACTTTCTTCAGTTGGGGTGTTTGCGAACGTATTCAAGCCTGGTTCGGCAAATGCTTGTACAACGTTAACTTCAGGTGTTGTACTTGAACTTTCTTCAGTTGGGGTATATTCTACCGTTTCTAGCTGTGGCTGTATTAAATTATTTTCTGCAAATGCAGTTCTTTCAGGCGCATTAAAACTTGGTTCTGTAAATGCTTCGACAACGTTAACATCGGGTGTTGTGCTTGTAACTTCTTGATTTGTTAACGGCGCTGTTATTTGAGGCGAAGCTTGTATTGTATTTTCTTCATATGTTGCGTTTGAGGCGTTATCAAATCTTGTTTCTGTAAATGCTTGGACAACGTTCACGTCAGGTGTTGTTATATTTGTCGCTTCTTGATATGACGTTGTTAACGGCGCTGTTATTTGAGGCGAAGCTTGTATTGTATTTTCTTCATCCCCTACGTTTGATGCGCTATCGAACCCTGTTTCTGTGAATGCTTGGACAACGTTCACGTCGGTTTTTATGCTTGTAACTTCTTGATTTGTTAACGGCGCTGTTATTTGAGGAGAAGCTTGTATTGTATTTTCTTCATCCGCTACGTTTGATGCGCTATCGAACCCTGTTTCTGTAAATGCTTGGACAACGTTCACATCAGGTGTTGTTATATTTGTCGCTTCTTGATATGACGTTGTTAACGGCGCTGTTATTTGAGGCGAAGCTTGTATTGTATTTTCTTCATATGTTGCGTTTGAGGCGTTATCAAATCTTGTTTCTGTGAATGTTTGGACAACGTTCACGTCAGGTGTTGTTATATTTGTCGCTTCTTGATATGACGTTGTTAACGGCGCTGTTATTTGAGGCGAAGCTTGTATTGTATTTTCTTCATCCCCTACGT
>NZ_JACJON010000085.1 GCF_014695585.1 Microcoleus sp. FACHB-831
CCTGGCACGGAGCTATTTTCCCGTAGGGTCGCCCCCAAAGTATCTTTGCCGCTGCGGCGTTTCACCTCCGAGTTCGGGATGGAGTCGGTGTGGAGCCACCGCGCTAAACGCACCAGGAAAGGTGGATGGATGCTAAAGGCAGCAACCTTGAAGGCTGCATAGAAACATAGTGGAGAAAAACAAAAACAATATGAGGTCAAGCCCTCGGTCTATTAGTACGCCTTGGCTGCATGCATTGCTGCACTTCCACCTAGCGCCTATCAACAGGTAATCTACCTGTGACCTTACCTACTTTTTGTAGTGAGAGCACTCATCTTGAGGTGGGCTTCCCACTTAGATGCTTTCAGCGGTTATCCGCTCCGCACATGGCTACCCAGCGTTTACCGTTGGCACGATAACTGGTACACCAGCGGTGCGTCCCTCCCGGTCCTCTCGTACTAAGGAGGGATCCTCTCAATGCTCTTGCGCCTGCACCGGATATGGACCGAACTGTCTCACGACGTTCTGAACCCAGCTCACGTACCGCTTTAATGGGCGAACAGCCCAACCCTTGGGACGTACTTCCGCCCCAGGTTGCGATGAGCCGACATCGAGGTGCCAAACCTCCCCGTCGATGTGGACTCTTGGGGGAGATCAGCCTGTTATCCCTAGAGTAACTTTTATCCGTTGAGCGACGGCCTTTCCATGCAGTACCGTCGGATCACTAAGGCCGACTTTCGTCCCTGCTCGAGTTGTAGCTCTCGCAGTCAAGCTCCCTTTTGCCTTTGCACTCGCCGCATGGTTTCCAACCATGCTGAGGGAACCTTTGCACGCCTCCGTTACCTTTTAGGAGGCGACCGCCCCAGTCAAACTGCCCACCTGAAACGGTTCCTTTGCCAGATAATGGCTAAAGGTTAGAATTCTAGCTTCGCCAGAGTGGTATCTCACCGTTGGCTCCCATCCCCCCACAAGGGAATGTTCAACGCCTCCCACCTATCCTGCGCAAGCAAAGCCCGAACCCAATTCCAGGCTACAGTAAAGCTTCATAGGGTCTTTCTGTCCTGGTGCAGGCAGTCCGTATCTTCACAGACAATCCTATTTCGCCGAGCCTCTCTCTGAGACAGCGCCCAAATCGTTACGCCTTTCGTGCGGGTCGGAACTTACCCGACAAGGAATTTCGCTACCTTAGGACCGTTATAGTTACGGCCGCCGTTCACCGGGGCTTCAGTCGCCAGCTTTGGGTTGCCCCTAACCGACTTCCTTAACCTTCCGGCACTGGGCAGGCGTCAGCCCCCATACATCGTCTTGCGACTTAGCGGAGACCTGTGTTTTTGGTAAACAGTCGCTTGGGCCTCTTCACTGCGACCAGTATTACTGGCACCCCTTCTCCCGAAGTTACGGGGCCATTTTGCCGAGTTCCTTAGAGAGAGTTATCTCGCGCCCCTTGGTTTTCTCAACCTCCCCACCTGTGTCGGTTTCGAGTACAGGCATTCATTGTTTAACGTGTTTAGAGCTTTTCTTGGAAGCTTGACTTGCACCACTTCGTCGCCGTAGCAACTCGGACTCGCGTCTTAGCTCAAGCGTTTTCACCGCTTGTTATCGCCTTAACTGCTTGCACCAGCACTACCAATCGCTGGCTGATATGAGCCTACTCCGTCCCTCTGCACAAACAATGACTGGTACGGGAGTATTCACCCGTTGTCCATCGACTACGCATTTCTGCCTCGCCTTAGGTCCTGACTAACCCTCCGTGGACGAGCCTTGCGGAGGAACCCTTAGGGTTTCGGGGCCTGGGATTCTCACCCATGTTTGCGCTACTCAAGCCGACATTCTCACTTCCGATTTGTCCACACCTGCTTGCCGCTAGTGCTTCTCTCGCGTCGGAACGCTCCCCTACTGATAATAAATTATCCCACAGCTTCGGCAGGCCGCTTAGCCCCGTTCATTTTCGGTGCAGGAGCGCTTGACCAGTGAGCTATTACGCACTCTTTCAAGGATGGCTGCTTCTAGGCAAACCTCCTGGTTGTCTATGCACTCCCACCTCCTTATTCACTTAGCTGCCATTTTGGGGCCTTAGCTGGTGGTCTGGGCTGTTTCCCTCTCGACGATGAAGCTTATCCCCCACCGTCTCACTGGCTGTGTGTTCGCCTGGTATTCAGAGTTTGTCTCGATTTGGTACCGCTCTCGCAGCCCGCACCGAACCAGTGCTTTACCCCCAGACTATAATCACAACCGCTGCGCCTCAACACATTTCGGGGAGAACCAGCTAGCTCCGGGTTCGATTGGCATTTCACCCCTAACCACACCTCATCCGCTGATTTTTCAACATCAGTCGGTGCGGACCTCCACTTGGTGTTACCCAAGCTTCATCCTGGACATGGTTAGATCACCCGGGTTCGGGTCTACAAACAGTGACTTAATTCGCCCTTTTCAGACTCGCTTTCGCTTTGGCTTTAGCATTGCTTTGCTTTTACCTGCCACTGCCTGTAAGTCGCCGGCTCATTCTTCAACAGGCACACGGTCAGACTTTCAATAGTCCTCCCATTGCTTGTAAGCTGACGGTTTCATGTTCTATTTCACTCCCCTTCCGGGGTTCTTTTCACCTTTCCCTCGCGGTACTGGTTCACTATCGGTCACGCAGTAGTATTTAGCCTTACGAGATGGTCCTCGCTGATTCACACGGGATTTCACGTGCCCCGTGCTACTCGGGATCCAGCTAAGCCAATCTGATTGTTGACTACAGGACTCTCACCTTCTTTGGTGCAGTTCTCAGCTGCTTCGTCTAATCTTTTTGGTCTTTTGTTGCTGTCCCACTACCCCATCTGGACTTGCCAAATGGTTTAGGCTAATCCCGCTTCGCTCGCCGCTACTAAGGGAATCGCTGTTGCTTTCTCTTCCTCCAGCTACTTAGATGTTTCAGTTCACTGGGTTGGCTCTTTCCAACCTATGGATTCAGTTGGTAGTTCTTGGGGTTGCCCCATTCGGATATCTTCGGATCTATGCTTGCTTCCAGCTCCCCAAAGTGTTTCGTCGGTCGCCACGTCCTTCTTCGCCTCTGCGTGCCTAGGTATCCACCGTCAGCCCTAATTAGCTTGACCACTTTTGTTGTGGTGTTTTTGTTTGTCTTTTTGTTTGTCTGTGTCTTCAAGATACAGACGCCTGTAATGGCATCTTTCTCTAGTTGACTTACTATGTTTCTATGCAGTTTTCAAGGTTCTGGCTGGATACTTGTCCAGCAGTCTGATTGCTTTTCCTCAATCTAGTTGCTGGCTTGTTTTCCGGTTTTTATTTACTTTTTGCTTTTTACTTTTTGCCGATTTTGGGCTTACCCACTAATTTTAGGTGGGCCATCCTGGACTCGAACCAGGGACCTCACCCTTATCAGGGGTGCGCTCTAACCACCTGAGCTAATAGCCCATGTATGCGAACCTGATTCATAGTTTGAAAGCCTTTTTTGCCTTTTTCAGGCCACTTAGCCATCGCACGACCTTGGGATGTCTAACTTGTTGCCTTGTTTCTTCGCCTTACTATCGTAGGCTGAAAATCTAAGTTCAACAAGCAGTAGGTCTCCCTAAAAGGAGGTGATCCAGCCACACCTTCCGGTACGGCTACCTTGTTACGACTTCACCCCAGTCACCAGCCCTGCCTTCGGCGTCCTCCTCTGTTGCCAGTTGGAGTAACGACTTCGGGCGTGGCCAGCTTCCATGGTGTGACGGGCGGTGTGTACAAGGCCCGGGAACGGATTCACTGCAGTATGCTGACCTGCAATTACTAGCGATTCCTCCTTCACGCAGGCGAGTTGCAGCCTGCGATCTGAACTGAGGCAGGGTTTATGGGATTTGCTTGCATTCGCATGCTTGCTGCCCTTTGTCCCTACCATTGTAGTACGTGTGTAGCCCAGGGCGTAAGGGGCATGCTGACTTGACGTCATCCCCACCTTCCTCCGGTTTGTCACCGGCAGTCTCCCTAGAGTGCCCAACTTAATGCTGGCAACTAAGAACGAGGGTTGCGCTCGTTGCGGGACTTAACCCAACATCTCACGACACGAGCTGACGACAGCCATGCACCACCTGTGTTCGCGCTCCCGAAGGCACTCTTCTCTTTCAAGAAGATTCGCGACATGTCAAGCCCTGGTAAGGTTCTTCGCGTTGCATCGAATTAAACCACATACTCCACCGCTTGTGCGGGCCCCCGTCAATTCCTTTGAGTTTCACGCTTGCGCGCGTACTCCCCAGGCGGGATACTTAACGCGTTAGCTACGGCACGGCCCGGGTCGATACAGGCCACACCTAGTATCCATCGTTTACGGCTAGGACTACTGGGGTATCTAATCCCATTCGCTCCCCTAGCTTTCGTCCATGAGTGTCAGTTGCAGTCCAGCAGAGCGCTTTCGCCACCGGTGTTCTTCCCAATCTCTACGCATTTCACCGCTACACTGGGAATTCCCTCTACCCCTACTGCACTCTAGCTTATCAGTTTCCACCGCCTTTCCGTAGTTGAGCTACGGTCTTTGACGGCAGACTTGATTAGCCACCTGCGGACGCTTTACGCCCAATGATTCCGGATAACGCTTGCATCCTCCGTATTACCGCGGCTGCTGGCACGGAGTTAGCCGATGCTTATTCCTCAGGTACCGTCATTTTGTTCTTCCCTGAGAAAAGAGGTTTACAACCCAAGAGCCTTCCTCCCTCACGCGGTATTGCTCCGTCAGGCTTTCGCCCATTGCGGAAAATTCCCCACTGCTGCCTCCCGTAGGAGTCTGGGCCGTGTCTCAGTCCCAGTGTGGCTGATCGTCCTCTCAGACCAGCTACCGATCGATGCCTTGGTAGGCTCTTACCCCACCAACTAGCTAATCGGACGCGAGCTCCTCAACAGGTAATTAATCTTTCACCTCTCGGCACATTGGGTATTAGCAGCGGTTTCCCTCTGTTATCCCCATCCTGTTGGTAGATTCTCACGCGTTACTCACCCGTCCGCCACTAGGGTATTTCTACCCCCGTTCGACTTGCATGTGTTAAGCATACCGCCAGCGTTCATCCTGAGCCAGGATCAAACTCTCCATTTTATTGAACAGTTTGTGGCTCCGGTTAATTAAAATTAACCGGTAATCTTCTTTCTCTTCGTCTTTTTTAGCTCAATGGCTTGAGTATTACTCAGGTTTCTTGCCTTAGTATCTACTCCCGCCCTCGCTTTATTGTTTTTGACGAGGCTTTGTGTTATTCTGGCTTTCAAACTATGATATTTTCTAGGTTCGGCGGCCGTCAGTTCGCTTCGCTTGCGCTTGGCTCTCTCCACCGCTTTATCAATGTAGCTTGCTTCTCCTAAAAGTGTCAAGTATTTTGAAAAAAAAACTTCCAGGTTGCTAAAAT